>CAZPUI010000920.1:0-2255 GCA_964589695.1 uncultured Solibacteraceae bacterium
AGGAGAAGAACATCGAGCTGGAAAACGCCAAATCCGTGGCCGAGAAGGCCAATCTGGCAAAATCCGAATTCCTGTCCTGCATGAGCCACGAGCTTAGGAGTCCCCTCAACGCCATCCTCGGCTTCGCCCAGCTCCTTGAGTCCGAAAAGCCGCCGCCGGGGCCCAGCCAGAAGGACAGCATTGCCCAGATCCTGCAGGCGGGTTGGCACCTGCTGCGGCTGATCGACGAGATCCTGGACCTCGCCAAGGTCGAGTCCCGACAGGTTCCGCTCTCCAAGGAGCCCGTGTCCCTTATGGAAGTCATGCTCGAATGCCAGGCCATGATCGAGCCCCAGGCGCAGCTGCGTGGCATCAAGCTCGTCTTTCCCAAGTTCGACCAGCCCTATTTCGTGTTGGCAGACAGGACACGGGTCAAACAGATCCTCATCAACCTCCTCTCCAACGCCATCAAATACAACACGCACCTGGGCACGATCTCAGCCACGTGCGCCGAGACCCAACCCGGCCACATCCGGGTGAGCATTTCCGATACCGGGGCCGGCCTGAATTCCACCCAGCTGGCCCAGCTGTTCCAGGCCTTCAACCGTCTGGGGCAGGAAGCGGGGCTGGAAGAAGGCACCGGGATCGGTCTGGTGGTGGCCCGCCAGCTGGTGGAACTCATGGGAGGCGTGATTGGTGTGGAAAGCACCGTCGGCGTGGGCAGCGTGTTCTGGTTCGAACTCATGGCGGTGGCCGAACCCCAGGTCCTGCGGGTGGAGGGGGAAGCAACGCGGGTCCAACCCCATGTACCTGCAGGAACGCGACGGCATACCGTGCTGTGCGTCGAGGACAATCCCGCCAACATGAAACTTGTCCAACAGATCATGGAGCGACAAACCGACATCCACCTTCTGACGGCGGCCAACGGGAGCAGCGGCATTGAAATGGCCCGCCTACATCACCCCGATGTGATCTTGATGGACATCAACCTGCCGGGCATCGATGGTTTCGAAGCCCTGAGGATTCTCAAGGGTGACACGACCACCGCCCTGATCCCGGTCATTGCCCTGAGTGCGAATGCCATGCCCAGTGACATCGAGCGGGCCCAGCGCGCGGGCTTCTTCCTGTACATCACCAAACCCATCAGGGTCACCGAGTTCATGGATGGACTGGAGCGCGCCCTGGCGTTCTCGAAAGAAACGGCCCAATCCGAGCGGAAAGCACTGGAACTCCCATGATTCTCGAATCCGATATCCTGCATGGAAAAATCCTGATTGTGGATGACCAGGAAGCCAATGTCCGTCTCCTGGAACGCGTGCTCCGTGATGCCGGCTACCTCCATGTGACCTCCACCATGGATCCAACCAAGGTGCTGGCGCTTCACACCGAACAGTCCTACGCCTTGATCCTGCTCGATCTGGAAATGCCTGGGCTGGACGGATTCCAGGTCATGGTGGGCCTGAAGGCGCGTGATCCCGAGGACTATGTGCCGGTGCTGGCCATTACAGCCCATCCCGATCACAAATTGCGGGCCCTGCGGGGTGGAGCCAAGGATTTCATCGCCAAACCCGTCAACCTGGCGGAACTGTTGCTCCGTGTTCACAACATGGTGGAAGTGCGCCTGCTGCACCAGGCCGCCCATCTCCATGGCCAGACCCTTGAGCAACTGGCGCTCAACGACCCCCTCACGGGTCTGGCGAACCGTCGTCTGCTGTCCGAACGCATGTCCATGGCCCTCGCCCAGGTGCGGAGAAGCAAGCGTTCGTTGGCAATCGTCTTCCTGGACCTGGACGGTTTCAAGCTCATCAACGATTCCCGTGGACATGGGGTGGGCGACCTGGTGCTGAAGATGGTGGCAGATCGCATGAAGGGCGCCGTTCGGGAGGAAGACACGGTGGCACGGTTGGGGGGTGATGAATTTATCATCGCACTTTCGGACATCAAGGGGCCCGATCTGGCGTCCCGCGTGGTGGCCCGGGTGATTGCCGCCCTCGCCCTTCCTGGAGAGATCGAGGGCCAGGCGGTTTCCATCACCGCCAGTGCCGGAATCAGCCTGTTCCCCTGGCACGGCGAGGATGCCGACACCCTGATCCAGGTCGCGGACACCGCCCTTTACGAAGCCAAGCGGCTCGGAAAGAACACCTTCAGGATCGCAGCAGGAACGGATGCCATCGGCGGGTTCGCCAGTGTCAACAGCCTTCCCACCCCCGCCTTTCCCAGCCTGGATAAGGAGGGGTGCCACATGTCCCCAGGGGCGGGCCTGAAACAAGGGGATT
>CAZPUI010000921.1:0-2255 GCA_964589695.1 uncultured Solibacteraceae bacterium
GGGGAGCCATGCTCCGCCACGAGTTCAAGCAGGTCCTGTCGCATGGGGGCTCCTCAACAAGGGGTCGTGGAACGGCGAAAAAGCGAAAAAACACGGAGAACACGGTGGACACGGAGAAAGCACGAAGACCTCAAGACATGGGAAGCAACGGGTGAATCCTACGCCACGAATGTGGGTGCGTGTCATGGCCATCCAGACTTAAAGTCCGTGCTCGGTGAGCAGCAATTGCTTTTCTCCGTGTCTTCTCCGTGTTCCCAGTGTTCTCCGTGTTGAAAGTTCTATTGGGTGCGACCGCAAACCGAACGGAGGTGAATCCTTCTCCAAACCTTAGAGCGCCTGCATGGCTTCCGTGAGGGAGGCCACTTCCTTGTTGTTGGCCAGGTAGCTCTCGATGAGCTTGGCGTGGAGTTCGGCCATGCGCTCGTTGAGGCGCCGGTGGGCCTTGGGGGGGCAGGTCTGAAGGACGTAGGCGGTCATGAGGGGGAAGGCCACGGTGACATCCAGGTAGGCCGTCACGGCCTCGTCCAGCTTGGTGGGATCGATCTTGCCCCAGCTGGCGGCTTCCGAGGGCGGGGCGCCGCTGAGGCCACCGGTGTCGGGGCGGGCGTCCGTGATGTTGATGTCGTAGTCCTGACCCACCTCGGGGATCATCAGGACCTCCTGGATCTGGGGCTCGGTCTGGAGCATGAAGTTCTTGGGACTGCCCCCACCGATGAGGATCACGCCGGTCTTCCCCTTCTCGTAGTTCTTGGCGTTCAGGATGATGGCCGTGCTGTCATTCACATCCAAGGTGGGGTTGATCTTCAGCTTGAAGCGGTCCGTGAGGCCCTGGGCCTCCGCCAGCAGCTCCAGACCCGCCACATTCATACCGATGGTGGAATCCCCGGGGGAACTGGTGAAAACGGGGATCCCCAGGCGGTAGGCCGCCGCCAGGATGCTCACTTCCCCGGTCTTGTACTCCTGCTCGTACTCATCCAGCACCTTGCCCAGGTGGTGGTAGTACTCCCGGGTGCCCATCTCCTTCTGGAATTCCGGCCGGAGCATGATGCGGCGCAGCACGCGGTCCGTGGCCATCAGCACATCGTCGTAGTCGAAAAGGATGTCGTAGATGCGCGTCACGCCCTTGTCCCGGAGGTCGGCGTCGTCCACCGCGTGGCTGCCACGGAAGAGGGGCAGGTTCAGGGCGTAGTGCATGTCGTGGTACATGTTGGCGCCCGTGGCCGTGATCCAGTCCACGAAGCCGTGCTTCATGAGGGGGATCACCGTGGAGGGCCCGAGACCCGCGGGCGTCAAGGCCCCCGCCAGGGAGAGACCGATGGTCACATCCGGCTGGCTGTAGCGTTCCTTCAGCAGCTGGCAGGCCGCCCGCAGGCGCCCACCGTTGTAGGCATCCAGGTTGTCCACCAGGGTGACCACGGTGGATTCCAGCGTCAGGGGCGCGGGCAGGATGCGCTTCCCTGAGAGGTATTTCTGCTTGCCGGGGCATTGGGGCTTCGGGTGGTGCATGGCGGGGTCCTTTGGCAGGCGCCTCCCTGGAGACGCATTCTCCCTGCATATCGGTTGGGGGCCGCGATGTCAACGACGGGACCGCGCCCAGGGGAACTTGTCACCGTGTGGACACATCAGCTTCAGGTCCCCCTAAGTGACCTTCCCCATCCTCAACCCATGCGCTTCCTTCTCTTCGCCTCCATGCTTCCCCTGGCCCTGTCGGCCCAGGTGCAGCTGCCCCACCTTGGGGGACAGGCCTACATCCTGGTCAAGGACCCCGAGGACAAAGGCAGGGCTTTCACCCCCGCCATGGTGTTCCCCATCCTCTTCGTGGAGGCCAGCCGAGACCCTGTGGTGGAGTTCGAACCCATGGACGCGAAGCCCCAGGGCAAAGGTCGCCGGATGCCCGGGGCCGTGGTCGAAGTGGTGGCCCCCCTCTACTCACCCGCCGAGTTCTTCAAGATCATGGTCCAGACGCAGTGGAAGCCCCTGTTCACGCAATCCTATTCCGTGGGCAGGAGCAATCGCACCACCGTGCAGGGGCTCCGGGACTTCATGTCCGTGCCCCTGGACCGCTACATCGCCCCCAAGGCCGCCTCCGTATGGTCCAACAGCATGTTCCCCGAGGAGATCAAGGTGCGGGGCCTGCTGGAAGCCCACGAGCGGATCCTAACGCAGCGCTAGCCCAACTTCCGCATTTCAGTCTCTAACTCCTTTTGTTTGCAATCCCGGTCACCGATTTTGGTGACTATGACGCCTCATCTCGG
>CAZPUI010000922.1:0-2249 GCA_964589695.1 uncultured Solibacteraceae bacterium
GGGTACTCCGCGGACTTCAGGACATCCCAGCTCTTTTCCGCCGATTCCGCGTGGATGATGCAGCCCTGGCGGCGCAGAGCCTCGGCCCTCGGCCCCTCCACGAAGCTCAGGCCGCGGTGCCTCAGGATTCGACGGGCGGCGGTGATCTCCTCCCGGGACTTGAGGGTCTCGACGACAAAGGGGGCAGGGTCGGTGACCAAGGGCTTCTCCAGGGGCAAATCCGGAACGAGGGTGTCCACCTTCTCCATCGCCCTTTCCAGGGCCAGGATGAAATTCCATTCGCCCCAGTCGGCGTACAGGGGTACGAGGGGGGCGATGCCCTCCGCCAGGATGTCCTTGAGGCTCCTCTGGTCGAGGCAGATGGACGGCTGGACCTCCCGCAGGCGGCCCAGGGAGGGATGGCCATTGATGGCCAGGGGGCGCTTGGCGGCCAGGGCGCAGTCCACCAGGTAGGGGCTCGCTCCCGTGGCATCCGGCAGGAAGAAGTTCAGCGTGTGGTAGGCGAAGAATCCCCGGATCCCCTTCCAGGGATCGAAGGAGGGCACGAGGTTCAGCTTCACCGTTGGCTTGCGCAGGTGGGCCAGGATCAGGGAGGGCAGCGCCTCCAGGCGCTGGGGGGAGACGTGGGACCCAGGGGCCACGAAGGTGAGTACCGCCTCGTCATAGGCCTCCTGCACCGCGTTCAGGGCGGCCACATAGCTGGTGTCCTCATCGGAGGTGAGCACGCATCCGAAATTGGGAACCTCCTGGAGGCTGTAGGGCGACATGTGGATGGGCACGAACCGGGGCAGGTTCTCTCCGGGCACGAGTCGGGCCACGCAGCCCTCCACCCTGGGAAGGTCCGGGAAGGCCACCAGTTCGATCCAGGGCAGGCCCGTCTCCCGGAGCAGGCTTGGCTGGAGCCAGGGCAGGGTCCCGGGGGCGACGTTGAGCAGCACCTGTTCCGGCCGGTGGAGGGCCAGCGCCTGGCGCAGTTCCTGGGCACTGGCGCAGACTTCGCAGCCCACCTTGAACCGACCGGAGCGGGCGAAGGCCGCCGCCACATCGAGCCCAAAGGCATGGGCCTCCACCTGGGCGGGAGGGGGATTCAGGAGCAGGATGCGCCTGGGTTCCGGGGGAGGTGGAACCGGCGCCGCCGGGGCCACGGCAGACGTGAGGCCGAACTTTGCCAGCACGGTTTCGAAGCGCTCCGCAAAGCGACGGGGATGCCAAAGGTCCCGCATGCGCTCCACCTCGGGCAGGGACAGGGCCAGGCTCTCCCGCAGGCTGCGCCGGGGATAGGGCTCCAGATGGTCATGCAGGTGGCGGAAGGTGGGATTGGCCGACACCGCCAGGGGGCGCCGGGCGGAAATGGCCTGGTCCGTGGTGGCGGAGAGCCCTGGTTGGTCCCGGTCATAGAAGAAGGCGTTCAGGGTGTTCTGGGCACACCAGTGGATCAGGGCCTCCTTGTCCAGGAAGTCCCGGGTGACCTGCACCTCGATGCCCGGCCGGGCCACCTTGTGGCACAACTCGGTGAGGTACTCCGCATAGTCCCGACGCTGCTTGAACCAGGTGTTGTTGTCCGCAAAATCCCCCCGGGGGATGTTGATGCGCACCACCGCCCGGTCGAACTCCCGCCCCACCGCCTCCACCAGCAGTTCGAACCCCTTGCCGGGGGTGCCGAAACCGAAGGAGCCGATGATGGGCACCGGAGGCGGCACGTGCACGGGCTCCCGCAGCGGGATCTCCAGGGGGCGTGGAAAGGCGAAGACCTTGGGGTCGGAATGGCGCAGGGAGGGGTCCAGGGCCAGGTAGGCGTCGAAATCCTCCCTGGGGCAGAGGGCGTAGGGGTCCCCCGGCGCCACTTCCAGTACGAAAGTGAACTTCAGCCCCGGCAGTCGACGCACCGTCTTCGTGTCCAGCCAGGCCATGGTGGCGTGGTGGTAGTTGAAGGCATAGAAATCGTAGTCCAGGCCCACGGGGTGGTCCTGGGCATCCACTTCCACATAGTCCAGGTCGTAGACCTCGGAGTGGCGAAGGGCCTGGTACATCATCACGCCCGACACGTGGATGCTGCACTGGGCCTGCTTCGGGTTGATGAAGAGCCCTCGTGGCTTGCGCTCAGTCATTGGTTCCAACCCCTTCCCCCTGGACCCGCGCCAGGTCGGCTTCCACCATTTCCACCACCAGGGCCTCGAAGGAGGGCCCCGGCTCCCACCCGAGCAGGCGGCGGGCCCGCGCCGGATTCCCCCACCGAAGGGTCTCCTGAC
>CAZPUI010000923.1:0-2245 GCA_964589695.1 uncultured Solibacteraceae bacterium
GGTCGGCTACGGGGGCGACAACGGGTTGGAAGCGCGGCCGGCGGAAACGGCGGGTCGCGAGATCGATCGTGTGCTGGGCAGCTGCCTTTCTCAGCGGCAGCCGGTGTACATCAGCCTCCCGGCGGATGTGGTCATGATGGCCTGCGAGCCACCGGGCACCTTCCCGTTTCCGGGGCAGGAGCCCAGTGATCCCGCGGCCTTGGAAGAGGCCATCAACGAAGCCCTGGCCATGCTGGAGCCCGCCCAAAGCCCCATCGTCCTGGGGGGCGTGGAACTGATCCGGTTCCAGCTGCAGGAGGCCTTCGGTGCCTTCCTGGAGCGCACGGGATTGCCCTACGCCACCATGATGCTGGGCAAGACGGTCCTGTCGGAGGAGCACCCCCAGTTCATTGGGCTCTACCAGGGGGATCGCAGCCGCGACTATGTGATGCGCCGCGTCGAGTCCGCCGACTGCATCCTGCAGCTGGGGACCTGGATGACGGATTTCAACACGGGGGGCTTTTCGGCGCACCTGGAGGATGCCCGGTCCATCCGCGCCAACCTTCATGGCGTGACCATTCGGCACCATCGGTACGAGGGCGTGCAACTGGCTGATTTCATGCAGGGGCTCGGGCAGCGGCTCTCCACCCGGGATCGCGGGGACATGGACATCCGCCCCGCCTCCTTCGGCTGCATCCATCGGAGTTCCGATGCCTACGTGCCGGAGGCCAAGGCGCCCATCACCATCCAGCGCTTCTTTGATCGGATGAGTCATCACCTCCAACCCCAGTCCATCGTGCTTGCGGACACCGGAGTGTCGCTGTTCAGTGCGGCCGAGACCCTCATGCCCCTCGGTGCGACCTTCATCGGCCAGACCTTCTACGGTTCCATCGGGTATTCCGTGGGGGCCGCCCTGGGGGCGGGCATGGCCGCACCGAACCGTCCTGTGGTGCTGTTCGTGGGGGATGGGGCCTTCCAGGTCACCTGCCAGGAGCTGTCCACCATGATCCGGAACCAGCAAAGGATCCAGGTCTTCCTGATCAACAACGATGGCTACACGATCGAGCGCGTGATTACGGACCGGAGCTACAACGACCTGCAGCCATGGCGCTACCACAAGCTGGTGGAGGTGTTCGGGGGCGGGCTCGGGCTGGAGGTCCACACGGAGGGTGAGCTCGAAGCGGCCCTGGCGCGGGCATCCCTAGCCGAGGGCCTTGTGTTCATTGAAGTTCACACGGACCGCATGGATTGTCCCGAGGCGCTACGAAGCGCGGGGCGCGCCATGGCCCGCAGCAACCAACTCGACGGGCCCCAGGCTGGCCCGAACCCGTGATGGAGTCGCAGATGGCAGGAGTGAAGCCCATGGCAGTCGTCGATACCCAGCGGGAGTGCCTGGACCTCCAGGCGCGTGAGCGGCCGTTCGCAAGGCCGAGCCACATGCAGGCAGCCGTGGTGGAAGCCTTCGGGCAGCCCCTGGTGCTCCGGGAGTGGGACATTCCTGCCCCTGGGGCTGGTCAGATCCTGGTCAAGACGGAGGCCTGCGGGGTCTGCCATACGGACATCCATGCCATGCGCGGCGATTGGCCCCTGAAGCCCTCACTCCCCTTCATCCCGGGCCACGAGTGCGTGGGGCGGGTGGTGGCCCTGGGAGCCGGTGTCACCCGGGTCAAGGAAGGCGATCGTGTGGGTGTCCCCTGGCTCTACTCGGCCTGTGGCCACTGCGAGTACTGCCTCACCAACTGGGAACCGGTCTGCGAAGAGGCGCAATTCGGGGGCTACCACCAGAACGGCGGCTTTGCGGAGTACGTCCTGGCGGATCCCGAATACGTCCCCCACATTCCCGACGGCCTCTCGGCCCATGACGCTGCGCCCATCCTGTGCGCGGGGGTGACAACCTACAAGGGGATCAAGCAGACCTACGCCCGACCGGGTGACTGGATCGCCATTTCCGGGGCTGGGGGACTCGGGCATCTGGCGATCCAGTACGCCAAGGCCATGGGACTCCACATCTGTGTCGTGGACGTCAATGACGACAAGCTCGCCCACGCCACCCGTCTGGGCGCCGATGTGGTGATCAATGCCAAGGACGAGGATCCCGTGGCCGCCGTGCGCCGGGTCACGGGGGGTGGCGCCCAGGGGGTGCTGATCACGGCGCCTTCCATCAGCGCCTTCAAGCAGGGGGTCGGCATGACGCGCAAGCGGGGGACCTGTGTGTTGATCGGCCTGCCACCCGGGGAATTCCCCATCCCCCTCTTTGATGTGGTGG
>CAZPUI010000924.1:0-2245 GCA_964589695.1 uncultured Solibacteraceae bacterium
ACTTCCTCGGGGCGCTCGTCGATGAGCAGGACGATGAGGAAGACTTCAGGGTGGTTGGCGGTGATGGAGTTGGCGATGTTCTGCAGGAGCACCGTCTTGCCCGTCCGGGGGGGCGCCACGATGAGGGCCCGCTGGCCCTTGCCCATGGGGGTCATGAGGTCCATCACCCGGGTGGACAGTTCCTGGGGATCCCGCTCCATCTTGAGCATGTGGGTGGGGTACAGGGGCACCAGGTTGTCGAAGTTGCTCCGATCCTTCACCTGGTTCGGCGCGTCGAAATTGATGGCGTCCACCCTCAGGAGGGCAAAGAACTTCTCCTCGTTCCGGGGGGGCCGAATGACGCCGGAAAGGGTGTCCCCGGAGTGAAGGTTGAACTTGCGGATCTGACTGGGGGAGACATAGATATCATCGGGCCCCGCGAGATAGTTGTGCTCCGGGTCCCTTCGGAGGCCAAAGCCCTCCGGAAGCACCTCCAGGACCCCCTCGGGAAAGAAATGACCTACCTTCTGGGCCTGGGCTTCCAGGAGGCGAAAGATCAATTCCTGCTTGCGCAGGGAAAGTGGATTCTCCACGCCGTAGGCCTTGGCCATTTCCGCCAGACGTCCGATGGAATGTTCCTTGAGCCCCTGGAGGCTGAGTACGGCGGATGCTGATGCTTCAGTTTGCATGCTTGATTGCCCCTCCTGGGGCCTGCTTACCCAATGGCTTGGTGGGAAGCGTCAATTATGTCCGAAAAGGCCTGATTAGGCCATTCGTATCGGCATGGTTCGGCGATTCGTCAACATCTGCGCGATGGATGCCTACACACCCATGAAGGACAGGCAGCGGGCCACGAAGGCCTTGGGGGCTTCCACCGGATAGGCATGGCCAATGCCGGGCACCACCTCGTACCGGGAACCGGGGATGGCCTGGGCGGTGCGCAGGCTCTTCCAGGGAGGGGTGAGCAGATCCTCCGCCCCCGCCAGAAGCAGGAGGGGATCCTTGATGCGGTGCAGGTCCTCCCGCACCCCCGAGGCCAGGGCGCCCCGGATCTGGTTCAGGGCCCCCTGGGGGCCCAGGGAGTCCCTGCCCCCCACGAGCACCTGCTCCTGGTAGGCCTTCAGGACCTCGTACCGGCGTTCCAGGAAGCCGTCCCCCCAGAGGAGGGCCGCCACGGCGCCAAACTGGAGGGCGGGCCCCCCCACCTTCAGGCACTCCATCCAGTGCTCGAGCTTGATGCGCATGGCCAGGTCAATGCCCGGGGAGGCACTCACCAGGATGGCCCCCGCCCAGGTGCCCGGGTGCCAGGCCAGCAGTTCCAGGCCGACGGCACTCCCATTGGAGAGCCCCAGGAGCCAGGGGCGGACCACCCCCAATTCGTGCATGAGGGCCAGGGCATCCTCCGCCCGCAGGGGCACGGTGTACGGCATGTCAGGTGCATCGGAGCGGCCCTGACCCCGGCTGTCGAAGGTCAGCACCCGGAAGTGGGGCTTGAGCCCCCCCAGGCACCCGGACCACATGGTCAGGTCCGAGAGCAGACCGTTGAGGCACACCACCCAGGGGGCCCCAGGGGTACCCTGCAGTCGGTAGTGGAGACGACAGCCATCGGGCAGGGTGAAGTACGCGCTCACGAATCCTCGGCCAGTTCGCGGGACGTCCAGTGGCCCATGAAGCGGAAGGCCTGGCCCGTCCATTCCAGGGCCGTGACGCTCCCCGTCTTCACCTCCACCTCCCGGCCCGAAAGGGCCTGGATCAGGCAGCCCGTGAGGGGCTGGTGGCCCACCACCGCCAGGACTTCCCGGGGTCCCAGGGTGGCGGCCTCGGCCCGCAGGGCCATTTCGGCCTGGCCGGGATCCGCCGCTGGCACCAGGCCGAGTTGCACATCGGCCCCGAGTTGTGCATCGGTCCCAAGTTACAAATAGGCAGCGTGGCAACGGCCAGCGGCTGGAACGACCAGAACTTGCGGCCCGCTTCGATATCGATGCTGCGTTTTGCCGGTTTGACTTCCTGCCCGTCGTCCGGGTACGGCGCGCCGCCAGTCACCCAGTCTTTGAGCAGCGCGATCTCCGCGTCCGGCAGCTTGCCGTCGGGCGGCATCTGCAACTGGTCGTTGGCGTAGCCCACCGCTTGGACGAGCAAGCTATCCTGGGGCTTTCCCGGTACGACCGCCGGACCGCTCTCGCCGCCGGCTTTCACTCCGGCCGCAAGATCCAGCCGCAGCCCGCCTTGAAGCTTTTTGGCCTGGGCCGAGTGGCACTCGTAGCAA
>CAZPUI010000925.1:0-2239 GCA_964589695.1 uncultured Solibacteraceae bacterium
GCCGGAGGTGCTGGGGTCCCGGGCTTCAATGGCGAGCACGCTGGCCTGGACGAAGCCTTCGAAGAGGCGTTCGATGTCGTCCTTCAGCTGGAGCGTCTCCGCCGTGCGCTCCATGACCATCTCTTCCAGGCGGCTCTGGTAGGCCTCGTTCTCCCGCAGGATCCGGTAGTGGCCCAGGGCCCGCTCCAGGCTGGCCTCGATCTCCACGAGCTTGAAGGGCTTCTGGATGAAATCGTAGGCTCCGCGCTTCAGGGCCTGGATGGCCGCCTCCGTGGTGGCGTACCCGGTCATGAGGATGCAGAAGGTCTTGGGATCCATCTTCTGGACCGTGAGCATGAGGTCCAGGCCCGAAAGTCCTCCGGGCATGTTCAAGTCCGTGAAGATGAGCGCGAAGTGACGCAGCTTGATCAGCTCAATGGCCGCTTCGGCGCTTTCCACGCCCTCCACCTGGTAGCCCACCCCCGCCAGGGCCTCCACCAGGAGTTCCCGGAAATCCGGTTCATCGTCCACGATCAGAATTGAAAGAGGATTCACGCGCCCACCACCCAACGGGTCTGGTATCGGCAGGGGGTACCCTGGGTCAAGTTTTCACGTTCTCCCTTCGGCACCGCCGGGCACCCCGCACCCCCGGTGCCCGCAGAAGCGGGGCAGGATTTCGGAACCTTAATGCTGCTTCCTGGCTTCACGCCCTACTTTGGTCGTTCCGCACTCTGGCTACAGTTGCCCTTTCAAGAAATGAAGATTCAGCGGGCATGGCCACCCAACCCGGGCGTTCCCGACCGGCCCGTGTGTGGCAAGGCCGCGCGCCTTCCAGCATGGGCGGAGCCTTGGCGCACACCCGGGCGCCCTCCGGGGGCCTCACCGACCCATCAACCTTCTCGCCTCCGCCGTGCCCACGTACCGCCAATGCCAGGGTTCGAAGGCGATGCCACTTCCAGGTGTTCCCTTGAAGGAGAGCTCGAACCCGAACTCGGGCGCCCTCCGGGCCAACCAGCGGCCGGTGGCCCCCTTGGCGAAGGGCTCCGGGGCGCCATCACTGGCGGGGTTCGTGGGATCCCGAAAATCCACCGCCAGCCCCGTGTGGTGCTCACTGTAGCCCGGGGGGGCCGTCCACCAGGCATAGGCCCGCTCCGTCATGCCCTTTCGCAGGCGCCCTGCCTGAAAGGCTTTGGCCTGCGCCACCACGGAGCGGAAGCCCGACCGCAGGGCGATGGGCGTCCCCTCCGCCCGGGCCGCCTGGAGCAGGCGCAGCAAGGCGGGGGCGGCCTCCCGATGGACCGGAACGCCCTCCACCTGCACGAGATCCTGGGCCGGGGCCTCCGCAAAGGCGCGGTGCCCATAGCGGGTCGAAGGGGTCTGGGTGAGTAGGGCCAGCAGAAGGGGCAGCATGGGAGGGGTCGATGACCATGGTACGGCCCTGGGCGCCCTGAATCCAGGAGCGCTTCGAGCGCCGCCCCACCCCACCGGCTCAAGGATCAAGGCAACCCCGAGGGTGTCCGATAGGGCTTGGGATGATGGGTCCCCAAGTTCAAATCTTCTGGCGGTTTTTGGCAGCCACCGTGGCAGCGGTGGTCATGGCCCAGGGTGTCCCCCCCGGCAAGTACCTCTTCCGCAGTTATGGCGTGGCCCAGGGTCAAAATGTCAGTTCCGCCAACTGCATGGTCCAGGACGGGCGCGGCTTCATCTGGCTGGGTACCGAGGATGGATGCTTCCGCTACGACGGCGATCGTTTCGACCGTTTCACCACCAAGGACGGCCTTCCCTCCAATGTCGTGCATCACCTCCTGGCCGAGCCTGAGTCGACCCTCCTCGTGGGAACCCCCAAAGGCCTGGCCCGTTGGGACGGACTCCGGGCCCAGGCGCTGGGCCCCTCGGTGGGGCTTCCCGAATCCTCCGTGAGGGGCCTGAGGTTCGACGGCCAAGGC
This sequence comes from uncultured Solibacteraceae bacterium, assembly GCA_964589695.1. Taxonomy (GTDB): domain Bacteria; phylum Acidobacteriota; class Holophagae; order Holophagales; family Holophagaceae; genus CAZPUI01. Next base: position 1,926 of record CAZPUI010000925.1, read on the forward strand.
GTCCTGTACGTGCTCCTGAACCAAGGCGTCTATCGGGCCGCCCCAAGGTCCACCTTCACCAAGCTGCCCGGGGGACCGAGTGGCGACTGCTCCTGTCTGTGGGTGGACCGGGATGGTTCCTTGTTCGTGGGCGCCGGGTCCCGACTCTGGACCTGGGATGGGAAGGCGTGGAACACCCTGGACCGAAGGCACGGCCTTGGGGACGAGCGCGTGGATGGGGTGGTGAGGGATGGTGCCGGGGTGCTCTGGGTGCGCAGCCCCAATCGCCTCAGGGCCCTCTCCCCAGGGGCGACGGCCTTCACGGATCAGACGGC
>CAZPUI010000926.1:0-2237 GCA_964589695.1 uncultured Solibacteraceae bacterium
GGGTGCGGGTGCGCCCTCCTCCTCCTGGTGGTGCGGGGGACGCACCCCGATGGCTGGGTGCCCGTACTGGACAGCCTGAATCTGGTGTTCCATGAGGCGGGACACCCTGTTTTTGGCGTATTCGGCGAGACCATCGGTGCCCTGGGGGGCACCCTCATGCAGCTCCTGGTGCCGCTCCTGGTGCTGGCCTCGGCCTGGTTGAAGCGCCAGGCCCTGGGGGTGGCCCTGGCGGGCATCTGGGGCTGCCAGAACGTCATGAACATCGCCCGGTACCTGGCGGACGCCCGGGCCCAGGAACTGCCCCTGGTGGGGGGCGGCGAGCACGACTGGGCCTTCCTCTTGGGCCAGTGGGGCCTGCTTTCCTCGGATCTCAGCATTGCAGCCGCACTCCGGGTCCTGGCCTGGATTGGCATGCTGGGGAGCCTGGGATGGTTGAGTTGGAGATGGTCACCCTGGCGTCAGGCAGGCCCCATGGACGAGGGGCCCTCTGGCACACTGGGGACAGACCTTCGCCCCTAGGAATTCCATGACCGCGTGCCCTTTCCGTGGACCTTGCTGGACAGGACTGCTCCTGGCCCTGACCCTGGCCTGTGGCCGGAAGGAGGCACCGAAGGCGGTACCTCCGCCGCCACCCCCCGCCCCCCCGGCCCCCAAGCCTGCGCCCAAGCCCTACGAGGCCCGGGTGCTCACGGATCCCAAGGCGCTCCAGGCACTGCGGGATGGCCTGGGGCCTGCCCGCTTCGCGGAGGTGCTCAAGCTCAATCGGTTGGACCTCGGCCATGCCATCAAAGGCACCACCCTCGTGGTGCCAACCCAGCCGGGGGACTTCCTGACCCACAGCCCCTTCCCGGCCCAGGTGGAGGGTCTGCAGGATCAGCCGAAGATCCTGCTGGTGTCCCTGCGGGTTCAGGCCTGGGCCGCCTACGAGGCGGGGACCTTGGTTCGGTGGGGGCCCACCTCCACGGGGAAGGCCGCCACGCCAACCCCCCCGGGCCTCTTCCACACCAACTGGCGGTACAAGGAGCGGCTCAGCAGCTTCAATCGGGAATGGGTGCTCAGGTGGTACGTGAACATCCACAACGCCAGCGGCGTCTCCTTCCACGAGTACGAGCTGCCGGGTCGTCCCGACAGCCACTCCTGCATTCGCCTCGCCGCGGATGATGCCGAATGGATCTACCCTTGGTGCGGGACCTGGACCCTCTCCCAGGATCAGCGCACGGTGCTGAAGGAGGGCACCCCCGTGGTGATCTTCGGGGCCTACGCCTGGAAGGAACCTCGACCCTGGACGCGCCTTGCGGAGGATCCCCGGGCCTGCAACCTGGGGCCCCAGGACCTGGAAGAGGCCCTGCGCATCCTTCGAGAGCGGGTGGCGCCGGTGTTTGCAAAGCAGTGATCACGCCTGCCTCAGGGTCTCCAGGGGCTGGATGCGGGCAGCCCGGAGGGCGGGCAGGAGGCTGGCGACCAGACCCGACATGGCCAGCACCCCAGCGACCAGGATCAGGGTCTGGGGGTCGCTTGGCTTCAGGTCAAAGAGCATGCCCTGAAGGAGGCTTCCCAGTCCGATGGTGGCGGGAAGGCCCAGGGCCAGTCCCACCAAGACTTGCCGCATCCCTTGGCCCAGGATCTGGGTGAGGATGGACGAGCCCCGGGCTCCCAGGGCCATGCGCACGCCCAGTTCAGGGGTGCGCTGCACCACCACCAGCGAAAGGGAACTGCCCAAGCCAAGGCCGGCCAACAGGAGGGTCAGGATGGCAATGGTGCTGCAGATCAAGCCTACGGCCCTTTCCTCTCGGGTCAGGCGCTGCAGGTGGTGGGTCAGGGGTCGAGGTGTGTCCACGGGCAGGCCACGGTCCACCCCGCGGATCATGGTGGACACGGAGGCCGCCAGGGACATGGGTTCGGCTGCCGTGCGCAGGACCAGATGGAAGCTGTCGCTGGGTTGGGCAAGCAAGGGGAGGTAGACCGCTTCCTGGGGTGGGGCATAGAGATCGATATGACGGGTTTCCGCCGCCACGCCCACCACCCTGAAGGTCCGATCCAAGATCGTGAGGGACTGGCCCAGGGGGTTTGGGTCTCCCCACCCCGCCTTGGCCAGGCGGGAACTGACCACGCAGGCATCGGCCTCTTCGCGCTCCGGAGGGCGGCCCGCCAACAGGGGGTGGCCCAGGGCCTCAAAGTAGGTGCCGCCGACCACATGGATTAGGGCCGAGCGAGGCTTCTCCCGTGGCTCGGAGGTT
>CAZPUI010000927.1:0-2235 GCA_964589695.1 uncultured Solibacteraceae bacterium
GCGGGCGAAGCCTCCCAGAGCGGGTGGGTGGCTGCGACCCTCACCGCCTCCCAGCGGGCCACCGTGGCCACGCGCCTGGCGGCTGCCGTGACGAAGGTCCATGTCACCGAAGGCCAAGTCGTCAAGACAGGAGACCTTCTGGTGAGCCTCTCGGACGAGGACCTCCAGGGCGGTCTGAAGGCAGCGGAAACCGCCGTGGCCACCGCCGCCACCCACTTCAAGCGCATCGAGAACCTCGCCCGACAGGGTGCCGCCATTCCCGCAGAAATGGACCAGGCCCAGATGCAGCTCGCCCAGGCCCAGGCGGGCCTTGCGGCCGTGAAGGCCAACCTGGCCTACACCCAGATCCGGGCCCCCTTCGCGGGGGTGGTGCAGGTGCGCCGGGTGAACGAAGGGGACTTCGTGGGACCCGGCATGCCCCTGGTGGAAGTGGAAGGCTTGGGCGCCCTTGAATTCCAGGGCAGCGTCTCCCAGGCGGAAGCTCGGGGTCTGCGGATGGGCACGAGCCTGCCCTTCGAGGCGGAAGGACGAATGGGCACAGCCCAGATCACGGGCCTCAGCACGGGCGGTGACCCCATGAGTCACCGGGGTGCGCTCCGAGCCCGCATCATCAAGGGAGGCGAGGGCCTGCGCAGCGGTGCCTTCGGTCGCCTCCAGCTCCCGGGGGTGCCCACGGATCCTGCTGAACTCACCGTGCCCCTGAGTGCCCTGGTGAAGCGGGGCGAGCTCAATGGCGTCTTTGTGGCCAAGGAAGGCAAGGCCGAATTGCGCTGGCTGAACCTGGGCGGCGCCCAGGGCGACCGTGTGCCTGTTCGGGCGGGCCTCGTGAAGGGCGAGTCGGTCATCGACACCCCAGGCCAGATCCAGGACGGACAGCCCATCACCGTGTCCCCGGCCAAGAACTGATGAGCCCGCGTCCCTCCCCCATCGCCCTGCTCCATTCAAGGTGACATCCCATGTCCATTCCTGAATCCAAACCCCCTCGCCTCGGCCTGGCTGGCCAGCTGGCGAAGATGTTCCTGCGCAGCAAACTCACGCCCCTCATCGTGCTGGCCTCCATCATGCTGGGGCTGCTGGCCGTGGGACTCACCCCTCGGGAGGAGGAGCCCCAGATCGTGGTGCCCATGGTGGATGTCTATGTCCCCATGCCTGGCGCCTCCCCCAAGGAGGTGGAGAGCCAGGTGACCACGCCTCTGGAGAAGCGCCTCTGGGGCCTCTCGGGCGTGGAGTATGTCTACAGCACCTCCATGCCCCATGTCGCCCTGATCACGGTGCGCTTCAAGGTGAATGAGCACCAGGAGCAGAGCCTGGTGAAGGTGCACCAGGAGCTGATGAGCCAGCGGGACCTGCTGCCCAGTGGCGCCCTCCAGCCCATCGTGAAGCTGCTGACCATCGATGACGTGCCCTTCCTGGGCCTGACCCTCCATGGGAAGGACCAGAGCCCCGGACAACTCCGGACCCTTGGGGAGGCCTTGGCCCGGGAGCTGAGCACCGTGCCCGACGCGGCCCAGGTGAAGGTGGTGGGCGGAGCCCGTCGGATGGTGCGCATCGAGCCCGATCCCGAGCGCCTGCGCGCCCTGGGCATGAGCCTGGGCGAGCTTCAGCCAGCCCTCCAAACCGCCGAAGGCCAACTGCCCGCGGGCGCCCTGGTGGACCGCAACCGGCGCACCGTGGTGGAGGCCTCGGGCTTCGTACTGGAGGCCCGGGAGCTCAACCGCCTCGTGGTGGCCGTGAAGCAAGGTCGACCGATCTACCTGGCAGATGTGGCCAGGGTGACGGACGGGCCGGAGCCCGAACCCCCGGTGGTCCTCCACAGCACGAAGGGCGCCTCCTTCGAACCCGCCGTGACCCTCACCCTCAGCAAGCGCATGGGTACCAATGCCACGGCCCTGGCGGATCAAGTGCTAAGCAAGGTGGAGACCCTGAGGGGCAACCTGCTGCCCCGCAATCTGGAACTCACGGTGACCCGCAACTACGGCGAAACCGCGGGGGACAAGTCCAATGAGCTCATCGAGCACCTGCTCATCGCCACCCTTAGCGTCATCGCCCTCATCGGCCTGGCCATGGGCTGGCGCAGTGCAGTGGTGGTGGGGGTGGCCGTGCCCGTCACCCTGGCCCTCACCCTCCTCCTCACCTACCTCTTCGGCTACACGCTGAACCGGGTGACGCTCTTCGCGCTCATCTTCTCCATCGGCATCCTGGTGGACGACGCCATCGTGGTGGTGGAGAACATCC
>CAZPUI010000928.1:0-2235 GCA_964589695.1 uncultured Solibacteraceae bacterium
GGGGCCAAGGACCGGAAGCCCGTGTCCACCCGGGAACTGGCGGTGGATCGCATCCCGGCGGAGGAGTGGGCGGGGGTCTACGACGAGGTCTGGCGCCGCTACCGGGACTTCTTCTACGTGAAGAACATGCACGGCTACGACTGGGAGGCCCTGCGGGAGCGGTACCGCCCCTGGCTCAAGCACGTCACCCACCGCTCGGACCTGACCTACATCCTCACGGAGCTCATCGCCGAACTGAACGTGGGCCACGCCTATGTGGAGGGCGGGGACCAGTTCCTGCCGGAGCGGGCCCGGGTGGGCCTACCGGGGGCCCGCTTCGAACTGGATGCCAAGGCGGGTCGGTACCGCATTGCCAAGATCTTCCGGGGCCAGAACGAGGAACCCAAGTACCGCAGCCCCCTGACGGAAGTGGGGGTGGAGGCCAAGGTGGGCGACTACGTCCTGGCCATCGATGGCTAGGAGCTGAAGGCCATGGACAACCCCTACCGCCTGCTGCGGAACAAGGTCCACCCCGTGACCCTGAGCCTGGCTTCCAAGCCCGGGGGCGAAGGCGCCCGCAAGGTCACCTACCGCCCCATCTTCGAGGAATCGAGCCTGGTGTATTTGGACTTCGTGCTCACCGCCCGGGAACGCGTGGAGAAGGCCAGCGGCGGGAAGCTGGGCTATCTCCATGTTCCCGACATGGGGGCCGAAGGGGTGCAGGAGTTCATCAAGGCCTACTACCCCCAGATCCGTAAGGAAGGCCTGGTGATCGATGTGCGCAACAACGGCGGGGGCAACATCAGCGAGATGCTCCTGAACCGCCTGGGCACGAAACTCCTAGGCACCCGCTTCGGCTACAGCTCCGAGTCCATCTGGGGCACCTACCCCTCCAACGCCTACCATGGCCACCTGGTCTGCCTCATCAACGAGACCAGCGCCAGTGACGGCGATATCTTCCCCTACCACTTCCGGGTGGCGGGCCTGGGCCCCCTGGTGGGCAAGCGCACCTGGGGCGGCGTGGTGGGCATCAGTGGCACCGGCCCCCTGCTGGATGGCGGCCAGGTGAGCGTCCCCCTCTTCGCCAGCACCAGCCCCACCGGCCAGTACATCATCGAAGGCGAGGGCGTCAGCCCCGACATCGAGGTGGACCAGGACCCTGCCGCCGTGCTCAAGGGCCAGGATCCCCAGCTGGAGCGCGGCATCGCCGAGGTCATGAAGAAGGTCCAGGCCGAGCCGCGGGTCATGCCGAAGAAGCCCAAGGATCCGGTGAAGACGAAGTAGGCCTGGCTGGGCGCGGCGAAGGCCGCGCCCAGGGGGGCGAAACAGAGCGTAGGACCATGGGTAATTGCGTAGATGGATACCGCACTGAAACCGATTTGCTTGCTGGCTGATAGTCGCCCCTTGTTCATGGGTTCCGGAGCACCTTCGCTCATGAGCCGGGTCCTGGATTCCCTGGACACGCCCCATCCCAAGGCCGTCTACCTTGGGGCGTGCCATGGTGACGATCCCGCCCAATACATGATTTTCACGAGTGCCATGGCCCTCGCGGGCATCGTGGATTGTCATGCCATTCCCACGGAGCCCGGTCCAGAGGATCTCCAACGGCTCTCCAGATCGAACCTGATTCTGCTGGCAGGGGGAAACCCTGGACGGGGCTGGGCGGCCTTTGAAAACCACGGGGTGACCGAGCTGATCCAGCGCCGCTACCGTGAAGGCGCTCTGCTGATGGGGATCTCAGCCGGAGCGATCCTGCTGGGAGCGCTGGGGTGGGAAGGTGAACGGCCCACAGTCGAGGGCCTCTTCCCAGCCCTTGGGCTCGTACCCATGGTGATCAGCGTGCATGAGGATCCTGGCTGGCCCCTTTTGCGGATTGCCCTGAGCCACGGAGGTATTGGAAACCAGGGCGTGGGCATTCCCATGGGCGGCGGGCTGTTCTACCACGCATCCCGTCACGTGGAGCCCATTCACCGTCCCACGTGCCATTTTTCGAATGATGGCGGCACCCTTCGGGAAACGGCACTCCCGGCGGGATCGCGGCATCGCATCAAATAGGAACGCGGCTTCAGGACCGCTGGAATCCAATACCCCCTAGAGAGGAGAGAACATGGCTCAGTTCGGCGAAGTGGTGGAGGGCTACGCGGTGAAGGTCCTCAATGAGCGGGAGGTTCGCGCCGCCGCAGGCCTCCTCTTCCTGGCCACCTTCCTCTCCCTGATGTTCATCCTGTTCCGCGGGAATTTTGTCCCCATCAAGGT
>CAZPUI010000929.1:0-2231 GCA_964589695.1 uncultured Solibacteraceae bacterium
TATTAGCATCGCGAGGTGGAATGGGTTGGGAGGACCGGTTACTCCGCCTTCTTCGCCGGTACTGGATTCCCCGGAACCGCCGGGGCATCAGTGAAGTCCCCCAGGGCCAGGATGGGGAAGCGGGGCGGTTCGCCCCACATGCCCCGGCCCCGGACGAGGGCGCTGTGGAAGAGGCCCCAGTGGACCAGGCCATCGTTGCTGCGCGGGTCCAGCAGGTAGAAGGCCAGGCGGCCCCTGGGTTGGTTCAGGGGGATGTAGAGGGCCCGGTCCAGGTCCCGGTCGCGCCAGGCCAGGACGTGGGGCCGGGGCGCGGGGGTGGGCTGGAAGCTGCCCTGGAGGGTGAGGTTGAAGACCCCCTGGTAGGTGTCCTTGGCCAGTTCCCGGGAGGTCTCGTGGAAATGGCGCAGGGGCACCTTGGGACGCCGGGAACCCGGGAGCACCACCAGGCCATGGGCCTCCAGGATGGGCCGCACTTCTGCGGCGTAGGCGGGGTCCACGAGGTACCCGTCCGGGGTGGGGACGAACTGGAGGGGCTTGAAGGTGGTGAGGGCGGGCAGCTGGAAGGCCTGGCGGCCCTTCTCCCCGATGACCTGGCCCTTCTCGTTGCGAATGGGCAGGAAGGCCTCGAAGGGGTAGACCTCCGTCGGGGCGTCCTCCGAGGCCAGGGGCAGGGCGGGGCGACCGGTCTTCCAGGCGGCGACCCAGCGGGCCTCTGCCCCCTGGATGGCCTGGCGAACGTCGGCCCCGTGGGCCACCAGCCATTCCAGGCAGCCCAGCACGAAGGCGCGGGTGATGTGGATCCGCTCGGGATAGGGCTTGTAGACGAAGCATTCCGAGAGCACCGCCAGGCGGTTCCGCAGGCCCGGGTAGTTGGTGAGGTAGCGGGGGCGGGGATCCACCGTGCCCCACCCCGTGGGGACCTGGCCATTCCGGCCCGGCTCACCCCCCAGGAAATCCCCGTACTCGTAGGTGGCAAGGCCCTTGGGCTTCAGGGCCTCCCGCACCTGTTCGAGCATGCGGTGGTTGAAGTCCGCCAGGCCCTCATCGCCCCCCAGGGGATGGGCGTGGGCGTAGGTCAGGTGGAAGGTGTGCAGGCTCCCATTGGTGGTGTGGAGGTCCAGCACCAGGTGGGGATCGAAGTCCCGCAGCATGGCCAGGAAGAAGCGGGTGCTGGCCGCCGCGGCCTTCATGAGGTCCCGGTTCAGGTCCATGCCCAGGTGGTTCTCCCGGCGGCCTACGCCGCTTTCGGGGTTGGGCTGGTAGGCCCGGATGGCGGGATCCAGGGCGTCCGTGGCATCGGCGTTGTAGGCCGGCATGAACACGAAGTCCACGTGCCGCCGCAGGTCCGGATGCCGGCCCTGGAGCAGCTCCCGGGCCAGGAGTTGGATGGCCTCCTTCCCCTCCACCTCCCCCGCATGAATATTGCCATTGAGGTACACCCTAAGGGGATCCTTTCCCGTGGCGCGCAACCGCCAGGCCAGGAGGGGCGTTCCCGCCTCCGCCTCCTGGGGCGCCCCGGCGGGCGCGTAGCGCTGGAGCGCCTTGTTCCGGGTCCCCAGGGCATCCATGAAGGCCTGCACCTCGGCCACCGTGCTGGTCTTCTGGTGCTTGGACCGCTCCACCGCCGTCTCCGGCCAGGGCGATTGGGCCCCCAGCGCCGCTGCCAAGACCATGATCCAAGCCGTTCGCATGCCCATGCAGCCCCCGAAGCGTGAAGCCTAGGATGACCTGATTCCGGGGCATGTCACTTCGAGGTAGGCGATTCGCACCCACCGACCTATCTTTGGTGAACTGAGGTGTCTATGCATTTCCATCTGGAGTGCGAACAAGAGGAGGATGGCCGCTGGTTGGCTGAAATTGCACAGCTTCCCGGCGTGCTGGCCTATGGGGAAACTGCGGAAGAGGCCCTCAGCCGGGCGCAGATCCTCGCCCTGCGGGTTCTGGCCGAGCAGCTCGAGCATTGCGAGGTCAAGCCACAGTCCCTGAGCATATCCATCACTGCGGCATGAGCCCCTGGAAGGCCTGTAAGGCCTGTAAGGCCAAGCGTGTGCTGGCCGCCCTACTCCGCTCCGGGTGGAGCATTAAACGGCAATCCGCATCGCATCGGCCGCTGTCCAAGGACGGCTGCCCGGATTTCGTCTTTGCCTTTCATGAGGTGGACGACAACGGCCCGAAAAGGCTGGACCGCCTCCCCCGGCTCGGGATCGCGCGGGGGCACCGACGGCGACGCT
>CAZPUI010000930.1:0-2229 GCA_964589695.1 uncultured Solibacteraceae bacterium
GGGCAAGGATGGGGTGTGCGTCATCCTGGGGGACAACATCTTCGAGGATGAACTCTCCGGGGATGCCCAGGCCTTCCAGGACCAGGGACGCGGGGCGCGCATCCTGCTGAAGCCCGTCCAGGATCCCCAGCGGTACGGGGTGGCTGAACTGGAGGGGGACCGGGTGGTCTCCATTGTGGAGAAACCCCAGGAGCCCACCTCCGACCTGGCGGTGACGGGCATCTACTTCTACGACGCCGAGGTCTATGAAATCATCCGCACCCTGCGTCCCAGCAAGCGGGGTGAGCTGGAGATCACGGATGTGAACAACGCCTACATCGCCCGGGGCACCATGACCTCCGGGCGTTTCCGGGGCTGGTGGACGGATGCCGGCACCTTCCCCAGCCTCACGGGTGCCAGGGAACTGGCCCTGGGCTCGGGGCCTCCCTTTCCCCAGATCCGGAGGGGCTGATGGATTTCGCCAAGGGACCCATCCAAGGTGTACTCAGCCGACCCCTGACCCGCTTCCTGGACGAGCGGGGCTGGCTCACGGAGTTCTGGCGCCATGACGAACTGCCCAGCGAATTCAGGCCCGTCATGGGCTACATGAGCATGACCCTCCCCGGGGTCCTGCGAGGCCCCCATGAGCACGAAGAGCAGGCGGATGTGTTCTGCTTCATGGGACCCGGCGACTTCAAGCTGACCCTGTGGGACAACCGCCCCGACAGTCCTTCCTTCCGGAACCGGGTGGAACTCTTCGTGGGTGCCCACAACCCCATGTCCGTGGTGGTCCCCAAGGGGGTGGTCCACTGCTACCGCTGCATCAGCCATGACCCGGGCTGGGTGCTCAATGTCCCCAACCGTCTTTATCGGGGTCGGGGGAAGAAGCACCCCGTGGACGAGATCCGTCACGAGGAGGATCCCACCAATCCCTTCGTGCTGGACGAAAAGGCCCGGCGGGCGGAGCTCCACGGATGAGGATCCTTGTGTCAGGTGGATCCGGGCAACTGGCCCGGGCCCTGCAGCTCGTCCTCACGGGACACGAACTGATCCTGCCCGAGGAAAAGGACTTCGATCTGGCGGACCCTGGGGCCATGCTGCGAACCCTCCATGTCATCCGCCCGGACGTGGTGCTGAACGCCGGGGCCTACACGGCGGTGGATGCCGCCGAGGCCGACGAGGCCCAGGCCCTGCGGGTGAACGGCACGGCGGTGGGCGTGCTGGCGAAGGCCTGCAATGAACATCGCGCGCTCCTGGTGCAGATCAGCACGGATTATGTCTTCGAAGGCAACGACCCCCGCCCCCGGCGGGAGACGGACCCCACGGGCCCCCGCACTGCGTACGGGCGCACCAAGCTCGCGGGGGAAGGTGCGGCCCGGGAGGCCCACGATCACCTCATCGTGCGCACCTCCTGGCTCTACGAAGCCTGGGGAAAGAATTTCCTGAACACCATGCTCCGCCTGGGCGCGGAGGGTCGTCCCCTGAAGGTGGTGGATGACCAGCATGGGAGCCCCACCTCCTGCCGGGCCCTGGCCCGTCAGCTCCAGGTGGCTCTGGACGGCGGCTGGCGGGGCCTGGTGCACGTCACCTGTGCCGGCAGCACCACGTGGTACCACTTCGCCCGTACCATCTTTCGCATGGCGTGCATGAACGCGGAGGTGCAGCCCTGCACCAGCGCCGAGTATCCCGTCCCCGCCCCCCGGCCCGCCTGGTCCGTGCTGGACAACTCGGGAAGGTTGGCCCACGGCGAGGACCTCATGCCCAGCTGGGAAGACGCCCTGGCGGAGGTCCTGGCCGAGCGGCTTCTTGTTTCAAAGTGAGAGGTGGATTTCACCATTAAGGCAACATTCACCTTTGCAAGAATTGAAACACGGAGAACACGGAGGGCACGGAGCATGCACGGAGACATCATGGCAGGCGCCAGAGAATTCCCCGGCCCGGCAGCACAGGACGCAATGACTTGTCATGACAAGCCCGCCCCAAGGCTTCCCGGCCTGCCCGCTTGCGCGGGGCGTGCGGCAGGGCCGCGCGCGTTCCAGCAGGGGCGGAGCCTATGAGAACACCTGTGTGCTCCCCGGCTCCGCCCCTGCTGGGACCAGGCCAGGAAGCCGGAACCCTCAAGCCATGGTTTCTTTCTCCGTGCCCTTCTCATGCCACGCATGCGTGGCATCTCGGTGATCTCCGTGTTTAACCCTCTCCTTGGTTGCGGCCGGAGGCCGCGCTGTGATCTTTGCGTCTCCGTTATTCGCC
>CAZPUI010000931.1:0-2225 GCA_964589695.1 uncultured Solibacteraceae bacterium
GCAGATTGGCCAAGAGGTTGGCATGGGTGAGGGGCACGGCCTTGGGCAGGCTCTCGCTGCCGCTGGTGAAGAGCACCACGGCGGTGTCCCCCACGCGGGCGCGGCGCAAGCTGCCCCAGGAACTGCGGGCCCGGAGGAAGGCCCGCAGCTTCTCGGCCTTGCCCAGGGTCTTCCCCAGGGCCTCGAGCATCCAGAACCGCTCCTTGATGGCACCGAGGTCCGAACCCATGGACTCCACCTTGGCCACCAGCTGCTCGGAGGTGATCACCTTGCGCACCCCCAGCAGGTCCAGGCCGTGGACCAGGTTCCGGGGACCCGCGGTCCAGTTCACCATCACGGGCACCTTGCCCGCGAAGAGGGTGGCCAAATAGACCAGGGCCGCAGCCCCCGAGGCGGGGAGCATGATGCCCACCCGGTCCCCTTCCAGGGCCTGGATCCGGGGTTTCAGGATGAGGATCCCCAGGATCAGGTCCCGGTAGGTGCGCACGCCCCCCTGGAGGTCCGCCAGGGCCGGGCGATCCGGGCCCCGGGCGGCCTGGCGCAGGAAGGCCTCCGTGATCGTGGTTCCTTCAGGCATCTCCAGGGGCAGGACGGGCTGGAACCACCGGGGCGCCGGCGCCTTCATGGGCGGCTGGACCGAACCCGAGGCCTGGCCGCAGGCCGCCAGCAGGCAGTCCCCGGCGGTGCGGATGGCCTCGGGATCGGGGATGGCATGGCCGAAGGTCTTCTCGATCCAGAGCAGCAGTTCCATGCGGGCCAGGCTGTCCAGTCCCAGGTCTCGGGCCAGGTGGGCCCCGTCCGCCGGGACCTCGCCCCCCGCCAGTTCCTGGAGCTTGGCCTGCACCTGTTCCCGAATGGAGGCGGGCACCTCGCCCAAATCACCCTGGAGCTGGGGATGCTCCGGCTCGGGCATCTCCCGGGCTTCCCCCTTCTCCCAGGGGGTGTAGGGCACGTACCAGGCCGGGGGGGCCTCGGCGTTGTAGAAGGCCTCCAGGGCGGCGTTCATGGCCATGCGACCCTGGGCACGGGGCAGGTCCTGGGGCTCCTCCAGGTGGATGCGCACCTCCCGCTTGGGCACGAAGAAGATGAGGCTCTTCAGGATGGCCTTGAGGCCGTGGAGGAGCCCCGTTCCCCAGTCCGGCTGTCGGCCCGAGGCCTTGGAGAAGCTGCTCCCCCACATCCCCGTGGTCCGCACCAGCACCACCCGGGTCTCCGGCGCCTGGGCCAGGATGGCCTCCACAGCGCTGTTGGCCCCCAGGTCCTCGTACCGGCTCAGGTAGATGTGGCCCGCGGGGTAGAGCATGTAGTTCTCGCCCCGCCGGAGGCCTGCCACGGCCTCCTGGAGCACCTGGGCCACCTCCGCCTGGGCCGCCGCCCCTTTCAGGGTGGGATCGGGAATGGGCTTGATGCCCATGCGGTCCACCAGGCCGCGCATGCCGGGCCTGGACATGTTGTCCTTGTCCGCCAGGGTGTGGGGGTGCAGGTGGGGGAAGAAGTGGCAAAGGAGGATCGCCGGGTCGATGTAGGCCGGGTGGTTGGGCAGGAGGAGGATGCCCCCCCGACCCTTGGACAGGACGGCCTCCAGTCCCGAGAAGCGGACCCGGTAGCGCAGCCCCAGAAGGGCACGGCCGCAGCGGGCGAGGAAGTCACCTTTCATGGGGCATCTCCAGCGACGGATGGGACAGTTCAGGTTTGCGCGTTCAGGGGGTGGCGGCAAATGCCGACTTTGCCCGCAAATGCAGCGGGAGTCCAGAACCGCCCCCACGCCTACGGTCGCGGCCGCCCATGGATCCAGGGTGGACATCCCAGGCTGGCGGTGCGCGACCAGGGTGATCCCCTCTGACACCCTTTGCCTTCAAAGCCCTGTGACCAGCAACTTCTTGCTTTCGCGCTCAGTAGTTGGAGTTCGACGCCATGACAACATCCATCTTTTCAAGAATTTAAACACGGAGATGCCACGCACTGCGTGGCATGAGACCACGGAGAAAGCACGGAGACTTTTTGGAGGGTGTAAGGAGTTACTCGGCTCGGCAGATCCGTGCGAACAGTTTGTCGAGGCAAGCTAGACCAAGGCTTCCCGGCCTGCCCGCCTTCACGGGGCGTGCGGCGGGGCCGCACGCGTTCCAACAGGGGCACAGCCATGGATTACACATGCGTGCTTCCCGGCTGTGCCCCTGCTGGAACCAGGCCAGGAAGCCGGGTTCAGCGAATGACCAAGATTCTTT
>CAZPUI010000932.1:0-2215 GCA_964589695.1 uncultured Solibacteraceae bacterium
CCCGTTGCCTGATGGATCAAGGACTTCTTGCGGATTGGGAGTTTCACTTTAGGGGGATATGTTCCCGGGTGCCTTTCCTGGGAACTTTCGCCAGGGTTCCCTTGTCCAACGGCCCAGCCCTTGCGCGGAGGCCGATATGAACCACCCTCGAATCCTTGGCGTGACCCTGTGCATGTTGATCGGCTGTATGGCCGCGGCGGATACGGTGGGAAGGTCCGTGACTCTGGAGCTCCAGGCGGATTCCGGCCGGGTCCTCCCCTTCTACCCGGCCCCCCGGCGGGATCCGCTCCATGTCTACGCGGAGGCGCGACAGGGCGAGGCGTACCGCATCCTGGTGCGGAACCATACGCCCCGCCGGGTGGGGGTGGTGATTGCCGTGGACGGGCGGAATGTCATCTCCGGGGCTCGGTCCTGGCTGACGAACCGGGAACGCATGTACGTCCTGGATCCCTACGGCTCCGCCGAGGTTCAGGGATGGCGCACCGGGCAGGATCGGGTGAACCGGTTCTACTTCACGGCCGCGGGGGATTCCTACGCCGCCGCCTTCGGGGACGAATCCGCCCTGGGGGTCATTGCCATGGCCGTCTACCCCGAAGTGCGCCAGGAACCCCCCGCCCAGGTCTGGCCCTTCCATGGGGATCGTTCTGAAAAGCGGGGTTCGGCTGCTGCACCGCCACCTGCCGCTGCGCCGCCACCGTACAGGGATTTTGACGGTCGCATGGCCAAGTCCGAGGCGGGTACAGGCTATGGGGAGGAAACCTACGCCCCGTCCAGGGCGGTGGCTTTCGCGCCCCAATCCACGCCTTTGGAAAAGTGTTTCGTGAAGTACGAATGGCGGGAGACCCTGCAGCGTCTGGGTATCCTCCCCAGGCACCGACCCCCGGCATCCAATCGGCTTTGGGATGGCGACTTCGCCCCGCCCCCGCCTCGCCGCTAACGGGGAAGCAGCGCCGCGGTCTCGATTTGGTGCTAGGTCGGCACGGACAGATCCTGTTCGGCCTCCAGGTCGAAGGCCAGGGTCAAGGCCTTGATGAGCTCACCCCGATTCACGGGTTTCTGAAGGAAGCCCGCGGAATTGGGGTCCTGGAGCAGGTCTGCCAGGCCGCCTTCCTTGTCGAACCCGGAGGTGAAGATGACCCGGACCTTGGGATCCATGGCCTTGAGGTGCCGGAAGGCTTCCTGCCCGCCCATGATGGGCATCACCAGGTCCATGAGCACCAGGTCGATGGTGTCCCGGTGGGTGGCATAGAGGTCCAGGGCCTCCCGTCCATTCCGGGCCCGGAGGGCCTGGATCCCCATCGCCTGGATGAGTTCGCCCAGGGCAGAGGCCAACAAATCCTCGTCTTCCACCAGGAGCAGGGTATTCAGCCGGGCGGGCACCTGCCCCTCACCCTCCCGGAGGGGGATGTCGCCGGAGGCTCGCAGGGGAAGGAAGAGGCTGAACTGGGTACCAACTCCCACCTGGCTTTCCACCTGGGCAAACCCATGGTGTTCTTTCAGCGTCGCATAGACGGTGGCCAGGCCCAGGCCCGTGCCCTGGCCCTGGGGCTTGGTGGTGAAGAAGGGCTCGAAGATGCGCTCCAGTTGGTCCTGGGGGATGCCCGTGCCTGTATCGCTCAGGCGGATTTCGGCGTAGGGACCGGGTTGGGCGTGGGCGTCCGCCAGGCGGCATTGAGCCTCGCTCAGGACCACACGGCGGGTCGTGATGCGCAGGGTACCACCCTCGGGCATGGCGTCCCGGGCGTTCAGCCCCACGTTCAGCAAGGCGTGCTCGATCTGGGAGGCGTCCCATTCCACCAGCAGAGGCTCCGGTGTCAACGCCACGTCCAGGACGATCATTCGGTCAATGCTGCGTTCCAGGATGTTCATGGTGTCCGAGACCACCTGGCCGAGCTCCAAGAGATGGGTCTTGAGGGTGCTGGGTCGAGAGAAGGCGAGCAGCTTGCGGGTCAGGCCCGAGGTGCGTTCCGCTGCGCTCAGGATGAGGGTCACGTAGCGCTGCAGGGGCGAATCCGCCGCCAGGGCATGCTTGAGCAACTCCGCGGCACCCACCATGCCGCCCAGCATGTTGTTGAAGTCGTGGGCGACCCCCCCCGCCAACTGGCCGACGGAGTCCATCTTCTGGACCTGCTGCAGCTGCGCCTCCATGCGCTTCTGCTCCGTTACATCCCTGAAGACCAGCACCACACCTACGATTTCCCCCGAGGGGCGGCGG
>CAZPUI010000933.1:0-2215 GCA_964589695.1 uncultured Solibacteraceae bacterium
TGGGGCCGTCTGCTGGAGCTCACGCTGAATGGCGGGCGGTGGCTCGCGGCCTCCCATCACCCCACCCGGAGCCTTGCGGATCGGCGGGACCTGGTGGAGCGGCTCCTGGCGTTGGAGGATCCCGAATGCGGACACGCGCTGCTGTGGGACCTCGCCCCGGGCGACCAGGCGACGGCGGTGCCGCCCCTCCTGCTCGTGTCCCTGGTGGAGGCGGCCCTGAGGGCGACGCCGGACCGTTCCCTGGTGTTCCGGGCCCTGGCCCAGCTGCGGGGGGGGCGGCTGGAACTGGTGCTGCAGGTCCAAGGGGGCACCTCCATGCCCCAGGCGGCGGATTGGGTGGGACTCGCCCCCGGCAGCCGCCTGAGCCTGGCACGGCAGACCCTGGGGTGGGAGGCCCGTTGGATTCTGGATGTGGAGGGTAGGACATGAGGCTGCCCGCCACCCTCAGGGCCGTGCCCCGCCGCCTGGCCCATCCCTGGATCCTTCTGCTCACCCTGGGCATGCTCGCCTTCCGGGTGGCCTCCCTGGCGGCCCACGAGTTCCAGCCGGCCCATCCCTGGCTCTCCATGTTCCAGTCCTGGTTCACCCGGGTCACCATTCACCTGGACGACCCCTTCGGGATCTGGAACCTGCTGGACCGCAGTCTGTTGCTGGTCTACCTCTTCGGCTTCAGCGCCCTTCCCTGGCAATGGACGGGGGACGACCGTCCCATGGCCCCCCTGTGGAGGGGGGCCTTCCAGGCCTTCGGGCTCTACGTGCTCCTGGGCCTGCCCACGGCCCTCCTTCACAGCCATCTCCCCGTGGCCCTGCGCTTCCATTCGGGAGAAGTCCCCCTGGTGGAGCGCTTCGTCATCCTCGTGATGCGGAGCGGACTACCCATCCTTCTGGGCTACCTGCTGGCCCGCCAGGAGGCCCACCGCAACGACAAGCTGGAGGCCGAGTCCCGCATGGCCGCCGCCCGCTGGAGCCTGCTCAAGGCCCAGATGTCCCCCCACGTTCTGCTCAACAGCCTCACGGGGTTGGCGGAGCTGGTGCGGGTGGACCCCCAGGCCGCCCGGAAGGGCCTGGAGGATCTGGCGGCCATCCACGGCCGACTCATGCAGGCGGGTGAAGCGGACTTCGGCACCCTGGGCCAGGAGCGGGAGCTGCTGGACCAGTACCTGCGCCTGGAGCGCATGCGCATGGGGGACAAGGTGGAGGTGCGCTGGGACTGGGAGGAGGGCCTGGACGGGCTTCGGGCCATGCCCCTGCTGCTCCAGCCCCTGGTGGAGAATGCGCTGAAATTCGGTCCTGGCTCCGACCCGGGCGGAGGGGTGGTGACCCTCGAAGGTCGCAGGGAGGGGGACCGGCTCCGCTTTCGCATTGGGAACACCCAAAGTCGGCGACCCGCCCGGTCGGGCACGGGACTGGGGCTTCGCAACCTGAGGGCCCGCCTGGAACTGGCCTATGGGCCAGGTGCCAGACTGACCCTCAACACCGAAGCGGAATGGACGTACGCTGTCCTGGAAGTTCCCATGAAGGAGGCCCTATGACCCTGCGGGTGGTGGTCGCCGAGGACGAGCCCGTGCTCCTAGGCTACGACGAGATGACGTTCTCGCGCCGCCTGCACTACGGGGAGCGGGCGATCGGCCCGTCGCTCGCGGCCATGCGCGCCGCCCGGGCCTCGACCCTGACCATCCTCGAGCGCCTGACCGAGCCCGAGTGGGCCCGCACCGGCACCCATGGCGAGCAGGGCCCGTACTCCGTCTCGGCGTGGCTGCGCGACTACGCGAACCACCCCCACGATCACGCCGACCCCCAGCTCCGGGTCCTCGATGCCGGCCGTCACGGGGCTGTCGGTTGACACCCCCGGCGACCCACCCCAGAATCACCAGGCCTCACATGACAGATTCGCAGACCCTTCCGGGCCTCAGTGCCGCCGCCTCGCCGGCGGCGGCCGCGGCACGATCGCCGCGGCGCCCGGCCCCGTGACCCCCTCAAGTCCCGGCCTGCCCGCGCGCCGCACGGTCGCCGTCGTCCTCGCGGCCGGCCTCGGCACCCGCATGAGGTCCGCCACGCCCAAGGTGCTCCACCGCATCTGCGGCCGGTCGATGCTCGACTACGTGCTCGACGCGGCGATCGCGGCGACGGGCTCGCGCCCGCTCGTCGTCTACTCGCCGGCGACCGAGGCCGTCAGAGACGCCCTCGACGACCCCGAGCAGCTCGTCGTCGCCCG
>CAZPUI010000934.1:0-1847 GCA_964589695.1 uncultured Solibacteraceae bacterium
CGGGCATCCTATTGCAGAAGGCTCGGGAGGTACCCGAGCGGCTGAAACGCTTCCAGAAGCAGGCCGTGGTGGCCCTGGGGACCTGGTTCCTCGTGGGAGGGTGGCTCACCTACTGGCATCTGCGCCAGAGCCCAGAACTGGCCACCGAACCCTACCCATTCCTGAACGCGGCCCGGGTCAAGAAGGGACTGGCGCCCACCCTGGACGGATTGAGCCGAGATCCCATGGAGATTGCCCGGGAAAAGGTCCGTCGACGCATGAAGCTCAGTGAAGAAGAGCGCCGCTTGCTAGAATCCTCGGGTGATGGAATCCGCTAGCCCCTTCCCTTCCTGGCTGCTGACGAGCGTGGGCTTGGTGGTGGTGTACCGGGCGGTCATGGCCACCCTCCTGGGGGCCTTCCATGCCCTCACCTCCCTCCACCGGCGGCGCCTGCTGGAGGAGGAAGGCATTCCCAACCCCCTGCTGGCGGAATTGCTGGCCCGACCCCTGGTCCTGGGGCAGGGCGTCACCTTCTGGAACCAGATCCTGCTGGTCCTGCTCACGGGACTGGTGCTGCCCTTGGCGGGCGGCCTTCCCTGGGGCGGTGGGGGCCTGCTTCTGCTCATGCTGATCTATGTCTGGGTGATGGACTTGCTGTTGCCCAGCCTGGTGACCGCAGGGGATCCGGCCCTTTGGGTGAATCGCCTCTTCCCCCTGTACGCGCCCATTCATCGGCTGCTCTCGCCCCTCGTGGAACCCCTGTCCCGCTATGTCGAGCGGGCCCGGGAGCGCCACGAACAGGGGCAGGAGGATGTGGAGACCACGGGGGAGGCCGTGACGGCCCTCCTGGAGGAAGGGGAAGCCGAGGGCATCCTGGAAGAAGGGGACCGGGAGCTCATCCGGAACGTGGTGGAGTTCGGGGACACGGTGGTAAGGGAGGTCATGACCCCCCGTACCCGGATCCAGGCCATCGCGCTGGGTGCCTCGGCCCAAGAGGTCTGGAACGCCTTCCGGAGCAGCCGCCACAGTCGCCTGCCGGTGTTCGAGGGCACCGTGGACGCCATCGTGGGGGTGGTCCTCCTCAAGGACCTGTTGCAGTTCGACCCTGCGGATGACCTGGACCTTCACACCCTGATGAAGGCCCCCCTCTTCGTGCCCGAGTCCAAACCGGTGCTCGAGCTGCTCCGTGAATTCCAGGTGGAGCGCACCCAGATGGCCATGGTGGTGGATGAGTACGGCAGTATTTCGGGCCTGGTCTCCATGGAGGACCTTCTGGAGGAAGTCTTTGGGGAGATCCGGGAAGAACACGAGATCTCCGCGGAGCTGCAGCCACTCTCTGATGGCAGCCTGCTCGTGCCAGGAGCCATGCACGTGGAAGAGCTGGAAGCCCTGTTGGAGCTCAGCTGGCCCCACGAGAACTTCGACACGGTGGCGGGGCTGGTGTTGGCCAACCTGGGACGCGTCCCCCAGCCCGGGGACTCCGTGGATGTGGAGGGGGCCGTCGTGGCCGTGACCCGGATGGAGGGCCCCCGCATCCTTCAGGTCCGGATCAGGAAGGTTCCGGAAGCCCCTGGATCTTGCCCAGGAGTCGGGCGAGTTCCACCGGTTTGGTCTCGTAGTCCGTGCAGCCTGCGGCCAGGGCCCGGTCCCGGTCGCCGGCCATGGCATGGGCCGTGAGGGCGATGATGGGCACCTTGCCCCCTTCGGGGAGGGCACGAATGTGCCGGGTGGCCTCGTGCCCGTCCATGTGTGGGAGGCCGATGTCGATTAGCCGCTTGTCCGGTTCCAGGGTCGGGGCCAGGTCCACGCCCGCTTCGCCATCCTCGGCGGAGATGACATGCAATCGCAGGCCCAGGGGCAGGCGGGAC
>CAZPUI010000934.1:1857-2210 GCA_964589695.1 uncultured Solibacteraceae bacterium
CGGCGCACTGGACGGGGCGAAGGAACATCGCGGTTCATATCGTTGTCCTCCACCAGCAGCATCTCGCGCATGGACCTTCCTTGGGGGGCAAGGGATCGCCGGGCGCAACGGCCGTACCCCCGACCGATTCTTCCAGGAGCCATGCCGCCGGGGAAGGGCCGAGCCCCGGACACGCACCACGACCGGGTTAACATCGAGGTCGACCCGGCCCTTCCTGGCCTGGGCGTGTGAGGTGTGATGCTGCGAAAACTGATGGTCTGCCTGGCCCTGCTCGCGGTTCCGGGCTTCCTTTGGCAGGTCCGGCGGGTGGAACGACGGGCTTGGGTGCCCCAACCCCGGGGCATGGTGCTGGG
>CAZPUI010000935.1:0-2209 GCA_964589695.1 uncultured Solibacteraceae bacterium
CCGCACGGGCCGTCCTGTCAGCCGTGGTGCCGGGCTGGCTGGGATCCGGGATATTCCCGGTGACGGCGGGCTGCGGGTAGCGAGCCGGTAGCGTGTGGGTGCCAGCCGCCGGCACCACCACGGTCTGACCGGGCTGCCAGGGGTGGCGGTTGGTGGCCACGGTGGTCGCCGTCACGGTGTAGGTGCCCGCCGCCAGCTCCCTGAGGATCTGGCTGCCGGTGATCTGCTTGCTGGTGCTGGGACCCGTGAGGGTCACGGCGCCGCTGGCCACGCCCACAATGCTGATGCTGAGGGTTCCGGTCCCTTGGGTTGCGACGGGGGCCGCGTCCACGCCCTTGGAGCCGCAGCCGTTCAGGACGAGGCACGAGGCCAGGACGAGGGCGATGGGGAACATGCGATCCGTTGCCACTGGGGACATGGGTTTCCTCCTTGGGAATGCCTTCAGCCTAGGGGGGACCCAAAGTTGGATACAGATTCAGAGATCTTAAATTGTAAAGGGTACAGTTTTCCGATGGATGAACTGTACCCATCACTTCACACTCCCAGTGAACGACCCCTCCGGAGTGCTCCCATGGCCAAGCCCTTCCCCGACACTTCCTTGAACCCCGCTGCGGGGGGGCGGCGGAAGGGCAACCTGAACGGCACAGCGCGGTTTCCGCCCGCCACCGAAGGGCGGGATGAACACGGAGGACACGGAGGGCACGGAGCGAGGAATGGACATTCAGAAACTCGGCTTCCCACTGGAACGGGCGCGGCCAGGCCGCACGCCCGGCCCACGTTGGAAGGTTTGAAAGCCCTGGGTCGGTTGGCCTCAACAACCCTGGGAGCACGATGCTGCCGAGCCATGGCACGCCTTCACCTTCCGATCGGTCTCCGTGCTTTCTCCGTGCCCTCAATGTTCTCCGGATTTCAATCCTTGAAAAGAAAAAGGTTGCCATGCCAAGGAGCTTCGATTCTGGGTGCGAGAACATGACGGTGACGAACAATCATGGGGATTCCGCTTCCCCGCCTCCAAGGGAACCTCTCTACGTGCAACTGGCCGAGGAACTGCGCAGGGCCATGGAGGAGCATCGCCTGGGGCTCGGGGAGCGGCTGCCCTCGGTGCGGGAGACCGCCAAGCTGCGGGGGTTGAGCCTGAACACGGTCACCGCGGCCTACCGTCACCTGGAAATGCGGGGCTACCTGGAAGCCCGCCCCCAGTCGGGCTATTTCGTGAAGGCGCGGATGGCCGCCTCCCAGGACGCCACCCTCACGGCGCCCGGGCGATCCAGTCCCACGGACCTGGCGGTGCTGGACCAGTTCTCGGCGGTGGTCGCAGCCCAGACCCGGGGCGGATTCGTGGACCTCTCCCTGGCCAGCCCCCACCTGGGGGAATTCCACCCGGAGAAGCTCTCCCGCGTCCTTCTGGACCTCGTTCGAAGGCGCCCGGAACTCCATTGCGGTCCCTCCATGCCCCCGGGATCGGCCCTGCTGCGGACCCAGATCGCCCACCAGGGCCAGGCCCTGGGCATGCACCTGGACCCCGAGCGCATCGTGCTGACCCATGGCTGCATGGAGGCCCTGATGCTGGCCTTGCGGGTGGTGACGCGGCCCGGGGACACGGTGGCCATCGAGTCGCCGACCTACCTCTGCCTGATGCCTCAGTTCGCCCAGATCGGCCTGCGGGCCCTGGAGATTCCCACCCATTCGGGGTCGGGGATGTCCCTGGATGCCCTGGAGATGGTGCTCGCGGAGGGGCGGGTCCAGGCCGTCATCGCCATGCCCAATGTCCAGAATCCCCTGGGCTTCGTCATGCCGGTGGAAGCCAAACGCCGACTGGCGGCCCTGGTGAGGGATCATCGCATGCCCCTCATCGAGGACGCCGTGTACGCGGAACTCCAGTTCACCGCGCCCCTGGCGCCCGCCGTGAAGGCCTTCGACACCGAAGGCTGGGTGCTGGTCTGTTCCTCCTTCAGCAAGACCCTGGCCCCGGGGCTTCGCATGGGCTGGATGGAGGGGGGGCGTTTCCACAGCGAGGTGGCCGCCCTCAAGTTCGCCTCCTCCCTGGCCCAACCCGCCCTGTTCTCCGAGGCCATCGGGCAGTTCCTGGCCGAGGGGGCCTATGACCAGCACCTCCGGCGCCTGCGTCGCCTCTACGCCGCCCAGCTGGATCGGCTGCGGGCCCTGGTGGCCCAGCACCTGCCCCCCGGAACCCTGGCCAGCCTGCCCG
>CAZPUI010000936.1:0-2202 GCA_964589695.1 uncultured Solibacteraceae bacterium
TGCGAAAGACCCGGAAAAGGGGCTGAATCGCGTGGTCGGTGCGGAAGTTGGGTTAGCCCTCAGGCAGCGATATTCGGCGTGGCATCCCATGGCGCCGCCTGGGAAGGCGAAGACCCGGTCCCCCTCCTTGAATTGGGTCACTCCGGCGCCAAGGGCCTCCACCTCTCCCGCGAGTTCTGTGCCGAGGACGGGCTGGCGAGGCCCCTCGAACCCCAGCATCAGGCGTCCCAGGGGGCTGAAGCCCCTGGGCAGGGATAGGCCTCGAATCCGGATGTCCGCGGAATTCACGGTCGTGGCCCTGATTCGAACCCTGACCTCGCCGGGCCCTGGCACGGGCGTGGGCAGGGTCTCGTAGGTCAGGATGCCCGGGGGGCCGTAGGTACGGGCGAGGCATGCTCTCATGGTAACTCCAGAGAGGCATTACTCGATCGGTCTTGTCGGGTTTAGCGGGTGCCGCCCCGACCCATGCTGCGATCCGCTTTCCCAGCGCCATGTCGGGCAGTCGCAGGCACCGGCAGGCGACCCAGGCCAGCGCCACCAGGACGTACACCAGGGGAGGGGAGCTCCCCGGCAGCGTCTTCAGGAGGAGGAACTGGAGGGCGTGGTCCGGGGTTTGGATAGGGGTGTGCTACTCGAGGTCACCGGGGAACGGCTGCGTAAATCCTTTCCTCCGTCGAACCTTTGGCCTCGGGGGACGGATATGCCCGCGACCTTTCGGTAGCGCGAAAAGAAATCCTCCCAGATGCGGGGCGGCCATTCGTTGAGGTTGCCGTGTTCCATGAGAGGGGCCTCCGAGTAGCGGATTTCCACCCGCGGGCCCGCATGGATCCAGGTGGTGAGGGCCCCTTCCCGGCCGAAGAGCGATTGATGCAGGATGCGGGTCGGAATGGGTTTCGCCTTTGCCCATCGACACATGGACGCCACGAAAGCCAGTCCGTCCGCCCTCCAGGACGGGTAGTAGGGGTCCTGGGTTCCGATCCCGTACCAGATGGGCAAGGCCATCCTGGGATCCTGGGGGACCTGGGGGGGAGGCTTGACCCCTGCCCAGAGCGCTGCGGCCGCGATCAGTTCAGGGTGCTGCAGGATGAAGGCGCTGCCCAGGAAGGAACCATTGGAAAACCCGTACAGGTAGATCCGGGATCCGTCGATGGCGTAGGTCCTGCCGGAAACCTCCAGCCCTTGGGTGCCAAGCCGCCGGAGGTGTCGGGCCAGAAGGGCTAGGTCCTCGGGGTGGGTCTTCCAGCGGTGGCCTGGGGCGGTGGGGGCATACACGATGAACCGGTGCTTGTCCGCCGCGCGGTACCACTCGGTCTGATCCAGGAAATACGCGCCATTGCCGGTCACCCCATGGAGGATCAACACCAGGGGAATGGGGTTTCGCCGAGGTACCGATCCTAGGGATGGGGGAACGTAGACGCTGGCGCCCTGGAAGGGTGTGTCCCGTTCTTCGAGGTTCACGAATCCTGGAAGGGAACCGGCCCGCACCTT
This sequence comes from uncultured Solibacteraceae bacterium, assembly GCA_964589695.1. Taxonomy (GTDB): domain Bacteria; phylum Acidobacteriota; class Holophagae; order Holophagales; family Holophagaceae; genus CAZPUI01. Next base: position 1,489 of record CAZPUI010000936.1, read on the forward strand.
CGCCCTCAAGGTGCCTTCCCCAACCAAGGTCTTCCAGCGAGCGACCTTGCGGAACAACTCCCGGTAGATGAAGTCGGGCACGGAAGGCGAGGGCGTGGCGGTGATGCGCACGAAGTGGCTCTGGGCGTAGTCCCGATTCCAGGGCGACGCGCCCGTCCTGCGATGGATCACATCTCCGGGTCCCAGGGAGACGCTTTCCTGGGTCTCGTTCACCTGTCTGAAGTGGTCCACCAGGGGCGCGACCTCTCCGGGCTGGGTCTGGAGCATGAGCACCGCCAGGGGCACATTCGAACGGGGGGCATTTGGAAGCTCCGGAAGCACGGGGGCGACGAAGGCCGCACCCGCGAGGAGGGAGGTCTGCCCGAGGGTGAACCAGGCGGCGACCCTGGCTCCATCGCCGTAGGCGGCCAGGTAGCGGGACGCACCCTCGATCACGTAGCCCTCGCAGTGGCGGTAGAGGGCCTCCAGGTAGGGCAGGTCCTTCCTGTCCCAGCACCGATCAGGACCCGGATCCGGGATGACGAGAATGGCCCCATCCTCCTCCGTGAGTTCGGCCCACCTGGCAAGGTCCGGAAAGGCCACACCCACCTGGCCCAGGGCTGCCTGATCGGCCTGGGGGATCACGAGGAAAAGCCGTGCCCCCCCGCGGCCGTCGTACCGTGTGGAGCGGAGCTCGGTCCAGCGCGCGTCGGCGAGGGCCTGGGACAAGTGTCG
>CAZPUI010000937.1:0-2195 GCA_964589695.1 uncultured Solibacteraceae bacterium
GGGGCAACCGCACCAGGGGCTCCGGCGACTCCTGGGAACGTACGAACTTCAGCGCCACCGGTCGGTTCAGGTGCCGGTCCCGCGCCCGGTAGACCTGACCCATCCCACCCTGCCCGAGAAGCTCCATGAGCTGGAACCGATCGGGGGGGTATTCCGTGAGTCGAAAGGGGATCGGGGATGAATTCATGGGCATGGGAACCCAGAAGGATACCCCCAAAAATTGCCGACCTTCCTTTGGCGCCTAGGGGACTGCTGCTGATCCCTTGGATATCACCTAGTGGGCTACCGCCGGGCCCCCCTGCGGTTCCAAGTCCGCCCCAACGCGCCTCACGTCGGTTCGAACCCCTGCCCCTTGGCCCAGGCGCCAAGCCTCGCCAGGGCGGCCTTGAAGTCGTAGGCGGCCAGGCAGCGCTCGGCGTCCAGGAGGGCCAGGGACTGCTCCAGGGGAAGGGAGGCTCGAAGCTCCGCCAGCATCCGGGTGGTCTGGGGGTCCCGCTTGCCCAAACGCTCCAGGAGGGTCCTCAGCCTTTCCTGGGCCTCGGGGTTTTCCGCCAGCGGGATGCGCATCCGGGCCTCCGAAACCACGGGCACTTCGGCCACCAGGGTCTCGGCCTGGGCCAGGGCGCGCTCCAGTTCGATCCGGTAGGTCTCCAGCTGGCTTTCCCCGGGGCGCGTACCGGCCCGGAAGGCCTTCTCAAGGTCCGCCGCCGCCTCCGCCAGGGTCATGGCCCCCAGGTTCGCCGCCACCCCCTTCAGGCCATGGACCTTCCGCTCGGCGGTCTCCAAATCCCCTTCCGCAAGGTAGCCCTGGAGGGCCTCCCAGGCCCCAAGTTCCTGGGCACGGAACGCACCCAGGAGTTTCAGGTAGTGGGTTCGGTTCCCCCCCAGGCGGCGGATGCCGACCAGGGTGTTGAAGGCCTCGCCCCCGTTGGCGTCCTCGGGCTCCGGCAGGGGGATCGGCGGTTCCGGTGCGTCCGTTCCCTGGATCCACCGTTCCAGCGCCCCGAAGAGTCGGGCGGGCTCGATGGGCTTGGTGATGAAGTCGTTCATCCCCGCCGCCAGACACTCCTCCCGGTACTCCGCCAGGGCGTGGGCCGTCATGGCAAGGATGGGCAGGTCCTTGTGGACGGTCTTCTCGCGGATCCGCGCGGTGGCGGCATAGCCATCCAGTTCGGGCATCTGCACATCCATGAGCACGGCGTCGTAGCGCACCTGGTCCACCATGTGAACGGCCTCCAGGCCATTGTTGGCCACATCCACCTGCAGCCCCGCCCCCCGCAGCAACTCCAGGGCGATCTCCTGGTTGATGGCATTGTCCTCCGCCAGGAGGACCCGCACCCCCCGCAGCCGCGCGCCCAGCACCGGTTCGTCCCTCCACTCGGCCCCGGCCTTGACGGCGGCGTGGCCCAGGGACTCCAGGATGGTGTCCAGGAGCAGGGAGGGGTTGATGGGCTTGATGAGGAAGCCCTTGACCCCCGCGCGCTGGGCGTGGGTCATGACCTCCTCGCGACCGAAGGCGGACACCATGATGGTGGTGGGCAAATAGCCGAGCCCCGGTTCGGATTGGATCCGCTGGGTGAGCTCCACCCCGTCCATCCCGGGCATCTTCCAGTCCGAGACCACCAGGTTGTAGGGCCGCTCGGCCAAGGCGGAGCGCAGGGCCTGCAGGGCCTGGTCGCCGTTGGTGGCGGTGCCCACCTTGAAGCCCATGGCCTCCATCTGGGATTTCATGACTTCCAGGGCCACGGGCTGATCGTCCACCACGAGCACCTTGAGGTCCCGGAGGTCCACGGGCACCCGATGGGCGATGGAAGCCTGGGGTTCAGGCTGGAGCAGGTCCAGGGCGAAGCTGAAGGTCGTGCCCTGCCCGTGGACGCTTTCCATGGTGATTTCGCCCCCCATGATCTGTACCAGGCGGCGACTGATGGTGAGGCCCAGCCCCGTGCCACCGTATTTGCGGGTGGTGGAGGCATCGGCCTGGTTGAAGGGCTGGAAGAGGCGCGCCTGCTGCTCCGGGGTCATGCCGATCCCCGAATCCTGCACCGAAAACTGGAGGCAAATGCTCCCCTCGCCGGTGCCGAGGCTGGCCACCCGCAGGAGCACATAGCCCTCCGCCGTGAACTTCACGGCATTGCTCAGGAGGTTGATGAGCACCTGGCTGATCCGCATGGGGTCACCCACGGCGGAGCCCGGCA
>CAZPUI010000938.1:0-2190 GCA_964589695.1 uncultured Solibacteraceae bacterium
CATCAACAGCACCTGGGGCGGCAACCTGGTGGACATGGTGCGGGGCACCCGCATCCTCGAGGTCATGGTGGAAGAGAACCTGGTGGACCATTGCGCCAAGCAGGGCGAGCGCCTGCTCCAGGGGCTCCAGGAGATCCACCGCGATTTCCCGGACATCACCTCCAACCCCCGGGGCAAGGGCCTCTTCTGCGCCATGGACCTCGCCAGTCCCGAGCTCCGCACGGAAGTGGTGAGCAAGGCCCACGAGCAGGGCATGATCATCCTCTCCACCGGCCACAAGGGCCTGCGCTTCCGCCCCGCCCTGAACCTCAACGATGCCGACCTCGACCTGGGCGTGGAACTGCTCCGCAAGAGCATCAAGCTGGCCTCCGAGGCCGTGAGGCCCTTCCTGGCGGGGGTCTAGCCCCACGGGTAGAATCCGGTTCCGAATTCCACGTCTGCATTCGAGACCTGTTAACCCTCATGGCCTGGTTGGCCGTGTTTTCCATCTCCACGGGCCTGGCCCGCGCAGGAAAGGATTGATCGGGCCCACGCCGAGGCCAGCGGGAATTTGAAAACAGACCCTAGTTGGCTTGCCCGGCCATGACGAAGACCCATCGCAGGGCGTAGCCGCCCAGGAGCACAAGCACGGGCGTCAGGAGCGTGGCGCGCAGGACGAGGCGGTGCTCCAGGAATTCGAGGGAGAGGGGCAACAGCAGGCCGACCAGGACCACGAGGCTCCAGAACACGGCGGTAAAGTTCCCTCCCATGATCATGTGGAGGGCCTGGGCGCCCCCGGCTCCGCTGGTGCCCAGGCCGACAAAGACCAGGATCAGGAGCAGGATTTCGGCACCCATGGCCCAGAGGTCCCAACGCGCGGCGGTATGGTGTTCCTCTTTGGAGAGGGGCAGCATGCGCAGGAGGGCTGCCCCGGCAGACGTGCCGGAAGCCAGGAAGAGGGGTCCCAGCAGGGCGGAGTTCCAGATCGCACGTGCGCCCAAGGTGGAGAGCAGGATGCCCGTGTAGATGCCCAGGGCCACGCCGAGGCCCAGGTGGAGTCCCCGCAGGCGGTCAAGATGGGCCCGGGCCAGGCTGCGGGTGGAGGCCAGGAATGAGGCGATTCGAGGGCCCAGGGGCAGTCGTTCCGCCTTTCCCTTCAGCCAGCCGAGCTGTTCCTCATCCAGCAAGGCCAGGGCGAAGAGCAGGGTGGCGGGGTAGACCAGCATCAGGATCCAGGAGCCCCAGCTCATGGGCGAGGTGATCTTGAACGCCAGGTAGAACCGCCAGACATGGACTTTGTAGGCCAGGTCCAGGAACAAGGCGCCCATGCCAACGCTCACCAGCACCGGCGCGAGGAAGCCCAGCCACCGCGCATTCCGGGAGAGCACTCCGCGGCTCAACAGGCTCGTGAGCACCATGAGGCCCGCAGCCATGCCACCGAGGAAGAGGTAGACCGCGACTTCCCACCCCCAGATGTGGAGATGGGGATCGATTTCCAGGCTGTGGCGTGCGACCTCGAGCTCAGGCATGGGGGGCACCTTTGGGTAGATTGGGGTCACAGACGAAGGAGCGCGCGCGGACGACCCGGGCCGTGTCGAAGGGGGCACTGGCCGCAGCTACGGGCCTGGGGCTTGGCAAAGACGCAAGGTCAGGTGTGGTCATGCTCAGCCCCCGCAGCCGCCGCCGCCCATCTTCCGAGGGGTGCCCCCCACGGCCGCAGCCGGGGGGGGTGGTGCAGCCTTCATGCCGGTCAGGCCCGCCTGGATGCCCGCCTGGAGTTTCCAGGCAAGGACGGCCTCGGGGGTGGCCCCAGGGGAGAGCGGCGCGGGCGCCGTGAGCACGTCCTGTCGCCAGGTGGCGAAGCCGCCCTTCAGGGCATAGACGCGGCCCGGGAAGGTGGTAGCCGCCGGGGGAACCACGGTGAGGTCGCCGTCTGTGATGAGGACAAGGTCCCGGCTGGCAGGACCGTCCCCGAGGCCGAGCTTCCCGAGCTGGTCGGGTGCCACGGACTCCGAGCCGGGAATGCGGCTGGTGGTGTAGGCTTCCGTGCTGCGCAGGTCGAGCACCCGCAGGTTCCAGGGAGCGTCGAGCACACGGCGGGCCAGGTCCAACGCAGTGATGGGCGTGGGGGTGGGATTCGGAACGGCGCGCGCCGGAGCGAGGGCCAGCAGGAGACCCAGCAGCGCGGCGGCGCCAAAGCCGATGAAGACC
>CAZPUI010000939.1:0-2186 GCA_964589695.1 uncultured Solibacteraceae bacterium
CGGACCATGGTGCGGAGCAGCTGGGCCACGGCCACCAGCACGATATCCCCCGTGGGATGCCCATAGGTGTCATTCACGTCCTTGAAGTGATCCACATCCATGATGATGAAGGCCATGGGGCTTCCAAACCGCTCAGCCCGCTGGACCTCCGATTGGAGCACCTCGTCCATCTTCAGCCGATTCAAGAGTTGGGTCAGGTGATCGGTGATGGATAGTTTTTCGATGCGCCGCTTGTCCGACACATCCTGTCCCACCATCGTCAAGCCCACGAGCCGCCCCTCCTCCAGGATGGGTTCCGACACCGCCTCGACCCACACCGCTCCACCTTGCTTTTCCCGAAGGGTGAGGGGACCCCGCCAGCCTTCCCCCCTGCCGGCAGCCTCCAGCATCGCCTCTAGGCTATTCCCCTCCATGTCCGGGAACACCAGGGACGGCAAGGCCTGGTGGTGGAGGTCAGCAGGCCCATGCCCCAGAAGGTTCCGGAAAGCCTCAGAGGCGTGGGAGATGTTCCCCGCTGGGTCCGTGCGCACGATGGGCACGTAGCGGTCCACGATATCGATGTTCCGCTGGAGGTCATCCCTGGCCCGCTGAAGTTCCAGGGTCCGCTCCGCCACCAGGGACTCCAGGATCTCCTGGCGCCGGGCGAGGCTCGCCACCCTCCAGCGGAAGAGTCCCGCCACGAGGGCGAGGAGGCCCAGGAGCATCCCCACACGGAACCACAATGTCTTCCACCAGGCCGGGCGAACCTGGAATTCGTAGGCCGCCGTGGGGCCGAAGGGCCCCTCCCCCAAGGCTGCCCGCACCTCGAAGCGGAAATCCCCCCCTTGAAGGGCCGGGTAGCGGACCACTTGAAGGTCCGTGGACCGCCATTCGTCCTCCAGTCCCAGGAGGCGGACCTGGAATCGAAGGTCCCGTTCCTGGGCATAGGTGGGCACCGCAAAACGGAACTCCGGACTGGCCTCGCGGTGATGCAGGGGGGCCTGGGGACCGAAGGGAGGCTCCAGCCGTCGATCCCCATAGGCCACTTGAAGCAGGTACGCCTTGGGCGGAGCCGCCTCCACGGGGCTCTCGGAGCTGTCGTACCGAACCAGACCTCCTGCGGTGCCCACCCAAACACAATCCTGTTCCGCCAGAAGGGCCAGCACCGCACAATCCTCGCTCACCATGCCCTCGTGGCGACCCACATGTAGGGGGGGGTCCATGCGGTCCAGACCCTGGTCCGTGCTCATCCAGACCCGCCCCCTGGGATCCACCTCCAAGCCATAGATGAGCCCGGAGCGGAGTGCCTTGCCGGGTTCCCTCCGTTCCAGCACCTCCAGCCTGCCACCCTCAAGACGCACCCGCACAAGACCCAGGGGCTCCCGGAAGTGCACCCAAGCCGCGCCATCGGGAAGGAAGGCAAGCCCCCGCACCGTGTCCTTGGGAAGCCCCTCCTTGGCGGAGAAGTGCCTCCAGGCCCCCTTGGACTCCCGGATGTAGAGCCCGGCACTGGTGGCCACCCAGAGGTGGCCTTCCGCATCCTCCCGGAAGCCATAGGCGCCGAGCCCGACCTCCCCCATCCCCTCGCCCACCTCCTGGACCAGACGACGGGCGGTGGCATCCCAGCGCAGGATGCCCTGGCGCATGCTGCCCAGCCAAACCTGTCCCCGACTGTCTTCCACCACCGTGTTCACGAAGGCCCCCAGGTCTCCCAGGGGGGCCACCTCCGCCTGGGACCTGCCTGGCCGGAGCCACAGGGTGGGTCCCGTGGTGGTCACCATCCAGAGCGTCCCTTCCCGATCCATGGCCAGGGACTTCACCCGACGGCCTTCCGTGCCCTTGATGCGCTCCAGCCCCTGGGGCCCCATGCGCGCGGCGCCATCATCCGTGGCCACCAGCAGATCCCCCTTCGGTCCCCGGTGGATGTACCACACCACCTGCCCCATGGGTCCCTGGGAAAGGGTGAAGTTGCGCACCCGTCCACCTCCCTGGAGCCTGGCCAGGGCCGGTCCCAGTACCCACAGCGTGCCTTCCCGGTCCCGGAAGGCCGTGCGCACCCACAGGAAGGGCAACCCGCCCTCGTAGTGCAGCGTTTCCGTCCGGCCCTCCCCCAGATGAAGCACCCGGTTCGGGTTGGGGCGCCAGAGGGATCCATCGGAATCCTGGAAAGGGAGGGTAAATTAGTATTACAAATTGACGGACAGGCA
>CAZPUI010000940.1:0-2185 GCA_964589695.1 uncultured Solibacteraceae bacterium
GGCCGGCGAATAGGGCACGCCGACGCGGGCCCACAGCAGGCGCATGTAGTCGTGGATCTCGGTGACGGTGCCGACGGTGGAGCGCGGGTTGCGGCTGGTGGTCTTCTGCTCGATGGAGATGGCCGGCGAAAGGCCCTCGATGCTGTCCACATCGGGCTTTTCCATCTGGTCCAGGAACTGGCGGGCGTAGGCGGAGAGGCTTTCCACGTACCGTCGCTGGCCTTCCGCATAGAGGGTGTCGAAGGCCAGGCTGGACTTTCCACTGCCGGAAAGCCCCGTGATGACCACCAGCTGGTTCCGGGGAATCACCAGGTCGATGTTCTTCAGGTTGTGCTCGCGCGCACCTTTGATGTGGATGGCGTCCATCGGGGCCTCGGGGAACGGAAAACCAGCGGCCTGGATGGGATGCCTGTGCACGGACTCCTGGGCCAGGGTCAGTTTACGTCAAATTTTCGCTTTTCTCGTGGCTACAGTTTCTTGCCGATCTTCACGATGGAATCCGGCAATGGCACCCCCGAGGCGGCGATGTTGCCCAGGTGCAGGTAGATCTGGGGCTTTCCGCCTTCCTCGACCACGGCCACAGAGCCCCCGGCCGCCAGCCATTCCACCTTGCCGCAGATCACGAGCTTGCCGGAGGCCTTCAAGGCCTTGACTTCCACCTCACTGGCGGCCCAGGCCAGTTTCGAAGCCTCGCTGTGGGCAAAATTCAGCTTGCCAAGCTCCGCCAGAAGCACCGGATCCTTCACATGGATCTTGCCCCCGGCGTTGGCCTGGTTGGCCAGGATGGAAATGAACTTGGCCTGGAGCACCGGCGGAAGGTCGCCGGCCCTGGCCGACCCCACCAGGACCACGTACGCGAAAACCAGCTGCAGTCCCCGTCCCATGTCGACCTCCTCAGCATCCAGCCCTAGGATGCCTATCGACGGGCTTGTAACTTTATATAAGTCAAAATTTTACAAGTTGGATGCCCGTGTAGTCCACCACGCCTGTCCAGCCTCCACATCCCGCTGGATCTGGGCCACCAGGTCGTCCAGGCTGGCGAAGCGCTGTTCACCCCGCAGGCGCCGCAGGAACCCCACCTCCAGGTGGGAGCCGTACAGATCCCCCGAAAAGTCCGGCAGGTAGGTCTCCACCGTGAGTCGCAGGCCCTGGAAGGTGGGTTTCTCCCCGATGTTGGTCATCCCCAGCCGGAGACCCTCCAGGGGGCCGCCCTGGACCTGGGTGATGTAGACCCCCGGCGCGGGGAGCTGCTCCTGCTCCCAGGCCAGGTTGGCGGTGGGGAAGCCCAGGTGGCGCCCCCGGCGGTCCCCATCCTCCACCACCCCCGTAAGGCTGTAGGGTCGCCCCAGCAGCCGCGCCGCCCCCTGGACCTCACCCTCTTCCAGCAGGGCCCGGACCCTGGAGGAGGATATCGGCTCCCCCTCCTCATCCCGGAAGCCATGGCCCTGGACGCGGCACCCCACGGTGGCCCCCCAGGCCTGCAGCACCTCAAGGTCCCCGGTGCGGTCCTTGCCGAAGCGGAAGGCGCTTCCCACATGGAGCTCCACGGGTTTGGCGGTGCGGGCCAGCAGCTCAAGGAAGCGCAGGGGCTCCAGCTCGGAGAAGGCCCGGCTGAAGGGCACCACCCAGGCGTAGTCCAGACCGAGCTCCTGCAGGATGGCCAGCTTCTGGCGGGGCGTGGACAGCAGCCGGGGCTTCCGCTCCGGCGCCACCACCAGGGCCGGGTGGGGGTCGAAGGTGATGGCCACGGAGGGGATGCCGACCTCCCGGGCCCGCGCCACCGCATGGCCCAGAAGTTGGCGGTGCCCCAGGTGAAGGCCATCAAAATTGCCCAGGGAGACCACACTCGCCGACAGGCGTCGGGATCCATCCATGGGGTGACGACAGGTCTCCATCATTTGCGCAGCTCAGGGTGCTCCTGGGGGCTCGCCAGACTGCTGATGATGCCCCCGGCCAGCATCAGGCAGATGATCAGCAAGGAATGGGCGTTGGCCACCTTGTAGAAGGGCTCGATGCACATCTTCACACCGATGAAGACGAGGATGACGGACACCGCGAGTTTCAGCCGGTGGAAGCGGTCCATCATCTTGGCCAGCAGGAAGTAGAGGGTCCGCAGTCCGAGAATGGCGAAGATATTGGAGGTGTAGACCACGAAGGGGTCCGTGGTCACCCCGAGCACCGCGGG
>CAZPUI010000941.1:0-2183 GCA_964589695.1 uncultured Solibacteraceae bacterium
CCACGGCGAGCAGGGCCCCCAGGGGAAAGGGCAGGCGGTTCAGCATGGGGACGCCTCCCGCGTGAGGAATCTGCGCAGGACCAGCAGGAGGGCCCCGCTGGCCAGGAGGAGCCCCGATTTGGCCAGCAGGGTGATCTCCAGGCTGTAGTAGAAGTGGCTCAGGAAGCCCAGGCCCGCTGCACACGCGACGGCAAAGAGCCCCGGCTCCCGGCGCTCCACGGCGAGCACCATCACCAGGGCCACCGCCGGGATGCCGCTCACCCAGGCGCCCGCACCCACGAGCACGGACAGACCCAAGAGGGTCAGGAGCAGGGACCGGGGGGACAGGGCCTTCAGACGGCGCAGGATCCGCCCAGCCACCAGGGCCAGAAGGAGGGTCGTGGCCACCAAGGTCAGGGCCGGGATTCGAATCTCACGGGAACTGAAGATTCCTAGCCCGTGGGGCAGGAGGGAGACCATGGCCAGGCCATGGAGGATCGGGCGCTGAAGGGGCCCCAGGATCGCTTCGGCTCCCACCAGGGCCCTACTGGGCAGCCAGGCCCACAGGGTGAGTAGGAGGCCCAGGATCGGGGCTGCGGCGGAGGCCAGATCTCCCTCCCGGAGCAGAAGGGTCACCAGCACACCGGAGGCGGTGGTGGCCAGGAAACGGTGGAGGGTGTCCCGGTAGACCAGCAGGGTGACCAGGGTCATGACCAGCAGGGCGGTGCGCACGACCGAATCGCCCTGGGAGTGGAAAAGGCTGGTGAGGCCCACCCCCAGGAGCACCTGGCCCGCCAGGATGCCCGCCAGGCAGAACTGGCGGAGGAAGTCGCCCCTGGTCAGGCCCCGGAGGCCACAGGCCGCTGCCGCATAGAGCAGGCCCAGGACACTGAAGACCACGCCGTGGTCCTTGCCGGAGCTAAGCCCCAGGAGGCCGGCGGTGCCCCCGGCGATGAAGAGGGCCGCGAGCCAGGCCCCGCCCCCCACCAGAACGCGGATGAACCAGGGGGTCGGGTCCAGGGCAGCTTCCTCCGGTGCCTTGATGAGGGTGTAGCCCGACCGCTCCAGGCGGGCATTCAGTGTGGCGAGGGTCCAGGGTTTCATCGGGTCCCCCGGCTCAAATGGCGCAGCCAGGCGGCCGCCGCCCCCACCTGAAGCACCAGGAGGAGGCCCAGGGCCAGCAGGGGGGCGCAGGACTTGGCACCTTCCAGCAGCAGGCGGCCGAGGGCGCTGGTGAGCAGGGTGATGGCGCAGGCCAGGATGAGGGTGACCATGAAGAGGTCCCGCCTTGCCCTCAAGTAGGTGGGGAGCAGGGCCGCACCCACCGCAATGAGAAGGCCGAGCCCAAGGTAATGGTGGGTTTCAGGGTGGCGTTCCACCACGGCCTCCAGGGCCGGCACCATGAGGGCGCCCAGGGTGGGCAGGGCCAGGAGCCGGGGCAGCCATCGGGAGGGCTCCTTGGCCAGGACCTCCCAGCAGGCCCACGCCACGCCGTTCAGCAGGGCCACGGAACCCGCGACCACGGCTTCGTCCTGCCTTGGGCCCGCCTGCTCCCACCAGAGCCCCAGCCAGAGGTTGAGGAGCAGGAACCAGAACCCCCACAGGGGCTGGAAGCGCGCCCGGTATACCCAAGGCAGCACCACCAGGGCCCAGGCGCGGAAGAGCTCGAAGGCGTCCGCCCCGGTCTGGTAGACCTGGCCGAAGACCGCCAGCCACACCCCCACCAGGATGCAGGCCAGGAAGAGGGCCACCCGGCCGCTGGTGCGGTCCAGGCCCAGCTTCCAGGCGGCGCCCATGGCCCCCAGGAGCAGGCCGGCCACCAGGGCGAACTTGCCGAAGCGGTGCAGACCCGCCCAGTTGAAGGCAAAGAAGCAGATGGTGCCGGAGGCCAGCAGGGCCGCAGCCATGTAGAGCAGGGTGCGGTCCAGCAGGATCCGCCACGCCGAAGCATCGGGTCCCTCGTCCAGAAGGTCCAAGATGCGGCGCTGAAGGGCGGGGTCCAGATCCAGGCAGGCCAAGGACCGCAGTCGGAAGGAAGGGATCGGATCGGACATGGTGCCGTCATCATGCGCTCCGGAGCGGTGGCTGGGCAAGTCGTCCCGGGATCGGGGGGAGCCCTTCGCGACCCCACCTCCGGCCCGCTACCATGTGGTTTTCCTGGGATGCGCCATGGCCAAGCATGTGAACGAAGAACCGACGGTCAT
>CAZPUI010000942.1:0-2173 GCA_964589695.1 uncultured Solibacteraceae bacterium
ACCCTGGAGATCGCCAGTGTGGCCCAGGCCGCCCGGGAGCTGGAGGCGCGTCTGGCCCTTCCCGAGGAGGCCTGGGAGGCCGAGATGCACACCCTGGAGGGAACCCTGGCGACCCTGCGGGAGGTTCTGCGGGGCATGGACCTGGGCAGGGAGCCCGAAGCCAGCCAGGGACAAGGCCCGGTGGATCCCGAACTGGGCACCCTGGCGGACGAACTGCAGGAACAATTGACCCGTCGGCGTTTCTCCGCCCAGCGCACCTTCCAGGAACTGCGAAGGCGCCCGGGGCCTCCCGGCTTCGCCGAGGCCCTGGGGGCCCTGGATGAACCCATGGCGCGCATGCACTTTGCCGAGGCCTTGGAGGCCCTGAAGGGGATCCGGGGTCGGTTCGATTTGGGAGGTGAAGCGTGATCCCCCGGAGCGAGGATGGGGTCCACCGGGGGGTGATCCTGGTGGTGGACGATTCCCTGGTGGTGCTGGAATCCCTGGGGCAATTGCTGGAGGGGGACCACGAAATCCTCATAGCCTCCTCCGGGTTGGAGGCCCTGGACCTCGCCCGCACGGAAAGGCCCGACCTCATCCTGCTGGATGTGGTGATGCCGGATCTGGACGGCTACTCGGTGTGTGCCCAGCTCAAGGAGCATCCCTCCACCGCCCGGATCCCCGTCATCTTCGTGACGGGGTTGGCGGACGAACAGGACGAGGCCCGAGGGCTGGAACTGGGGGCCATCGACTACATCCACAAGCCCATCAACCCGGCCCTGGTGAAGGCCCGGGTGCGCAATCACATGGCCCTGAAGCTGGCCATGGATGCGCTCCAGGGGCTGAGCCACACGGATGCCCTCACGGGACTGGCCAACCGCCGGGCCTTCGACCGCAGCCTCCAGATGGAATGGCAGCGCTCCATGCGCAGCCGCCGTCCCCTTTCCCTGGTCATGGCGGATGTGGACCACTTCAAGGCCTACAACGACCACCTGGGGCATGGGGCGGGGGACGAATGCTTGAAGGCCGTGGCTGCGGCCCTGCAGGAGACCGTGCTGCGCTCCGTGGATCTGATGGCGAGGTATGGCGGTGAGGAATTCGCGTGCATCCTGCCGGAAACCGATGGCGAGGGGGCCCGTCTCATCGCCGAGCAGATGTGGCATCAGGTGCGGGCCCTGAACCTGCGACACCCCGCCTCCCCCGCGGGCCCCCGGGTCACCCTCAGCCTGGGGGTGGCCACGTGGACCGCCGAGGTGGGTACGGAGCCGCTCCTGCTGGTGGAGGCAGCGGATCGGGCCCTGTATGCCGCCAAGGCCCGGGGGCGGGACCGGGTCCTGGCCACGGAGGATCTGGTGGTGGTACCGGACCTGGCATTCCAGGACCTGGCGGGGATGCAACCGGAGGCCCGAAAGGAAGGGCTGGGGGCCCTGCTGCTCCTGGTGGAGGACGATGCCCGCATGGCCTTCTACCTGCGGAGCCGCCTGGAGGTGCTGGGCTGCCGCATCAAGCTGGCCGGACACGCCCAGGCGGCCTTGGAGGCGCTGCGGGAAGTTAGGCCCGACCTCATCCTGAGCGATGTGGTCATGCCGGGCATGGATGGGTTCGAGCTCTGTCAAGTGCTGAAGGGCCAGTCCTCCACGCGGACCATTCCCTTTGTGGTGCTCACGGCCCTCAGCCGAAACCTTCGGGAGCGCAGCACCCAGGCGGGGGCCGACGACTACCTATCCAAGCTGGAGGATCCTGTGGTCTTCCTGCTGAGGGTCCGGAGCCTCCTGGAGATGGGGGTCCGGCGGGCCATGACCCTGGCCGTGTCCCAGGGCGCGAGGGTCCTGGTGGTGTCCCGGGCTTCCCTCATCCGGACCCAGGTGGTCAACCATCTCCGGGCCACCCACCTCCGGGTACCCGCGGTCTCCAGTCTGTCGGAGGCCACGGCCCTCTGCCGCATCCTGCAGCCCATGGTGGTGGTGCTGGATCTGGACCTGCTGGACGAGGACCCCGTGGCGTGGATCCGCACCCTGCAGAAGGAGACCTGGGGGACGGAAGTGGCCACCCTGCTCCTGGCCACCAAGGCCGAGGATGCCCACCTCCCAGCCTTCGAGGACGTGGCCGACGACCGCCTTCCCAAGCCCCTGGAGGCCGCGGAGACCCGCCACCGGGTGGACCTCATGCTGCGCCTGGCCATGGCGAGGCGGGG
>CAZPUI010000943.1:0-2169 GCA_964589695.1 uncultured Solibacteraceae bacterium
TAACCAATACAAAGCAGCACCGCCGGCCGACGATTCCAGCGGGTGGGCCTGGAGGGCTATGGCCAGCTATTGGAGGACCGGGCCCCCAGCTTTGAACTTGAGATGCAGCGTGCGGATGGGAGCCTCTTCTGGGCCAACATGCGGGGCAAGGCGCTGGACCCTGAGGACCTGTCCCAGGGGAGCATCTGGACCTTCGACGACATCACCCAACGGGTGAAGGCAGAAAGAGACCTGGAGGAGCTGAACAGCCACCTGAATCAGCGGGTGGCGGAGGAAGTGGAAAAGAATCGCCGCCTGGACCAGGCCCTGGTGGCCCAGGGACGACAGGCGGCCATGGGGCAGATGATCGGCCACATCGCCCACCAGTGGCGTCAGCCCCTGGGGGCCCTGGGGTTGGTGCTTTCCAACCTCCGGGATGCCCATCGATCGGGGCGTCTGACCCCGGAAATCATGGAACAGGGGCGGGAAAATGGACAGCGCCTGATCCAGAAAATGTCCACCACCATAGCGGATTTCATGAACTTCTTCCGGTCCGGCAAGGAACTCACCCGGTTTTCGGTCCTGGAACAGGTGCACCAGGCCCTGGCGCTGGTGGATGCCAGCTTCAAGCACTGCGGCATCCGGGTGGAAATCGGGGGTGCGACCTTCGAGGTGCTGGGCAGTGCCAATGAATTCTCCCAGGTGCTGCTGAACCTCCTGTCCAACTCCAAGGAGGCCATTCAGGGAACCGGATCGGAGGGAGGCGAGGTGCGTATCCTGCTGGAGGTCGAGGGTTCCACGGGGGTGGTGCGGGTCCTGGACAATGGCTGCGGTATTGCCGAGGATGCCCTGGACAGGATCTTCGATCCCTATTTCTCCACCAAGGAACTGGGCACGGGTATTGGACTGTACATGTCCAAAATGATCGTGGAGCGAGGCCTGAAGGGCGTTCTTGAAGCCCGGAACATTCCCGGTGGGGCGGAACTGGCGCTGCACCTTCCCCTTGCTCCGGAGGTCCCATGCTGACCGAGTCGAAGGATCTGGACTTCCTGGGCACCCTGCGCCTGTTGTACGTGGAGGATGATCCGGACATCCGGGAGCAGATGGCCCAATTCCTGGGTTGGCGGGTGGGGGAACTGGTGGTGGCCAAGGACGGCCTGGAAGGCCTGGAGCGGTTCCGGGCCCGAAGGCCCGATGTGGTGATCACCGACATCCTCATGCCCCGCATGGACGGTTTTGCCATGGCCCAGGCGATCCGTGAAGCCGCGCCAGATATGCCGATTCTGATCACCACCGCCTTCGACCAGACCGTCCACCTGCAGAGAGCCATTGCCGTTGGGGTGGATCACTACGTGGTGAAGCCCATTGATACGGACAAACTGGAGGCGGCTCTGGGCCAGTGTGCCCGGCGTCTCCGCATGGAGCAGCAGGCGGCGCGTTTGGAGAGGGAGTCCCAGCGCCTCCGACACCAGGAGGCCATGGGCATCCTCTCGCAAGGACTGGCCCATGATTTCAACCACCTCCTCCAGGCGATCCTGGGGTGGGTGAACGTTGCCAGGATCTCTGCGGAACCCGAGGGCAAGGTGGTTGCGGCTCTGGATAGGGTGGTGGCCATCCAGGGACAGGCCCAAGCCCTGTCGGGACGCCTGCTGCTCCTGGGGGATGGGCGGGGTTCCCTGGCCTGCCGGGGGTCCGTGGAGACACTGCTGCGGACCTCCGTCGCAGAGGCCCTGGCAGGATGCGCTGTGGAAACGGACTTCGACCTTGAGGGCATGGAAGCCGAGATTCTGCACGACCCCGTGCATCTGGGCCAGGTGTTCTGGCATCTGTGTCGCAATGCCCGGGAGGCCATGGCCGGGCAGGGTGGGCTGAGCATTGTCTCGGGGGAAACGGCACTGGCGGAGGCGAATCCCTTCTTCCTGCCCCCAGGGACATACCTGCACCTGGCCTTCACGGACCAGGGGCCAGGTATCGGACCCGAGGTTCTCCCGCGGATCTTTGATCCCTACTTCACCACCAAGCGTCAGTTCAGCCAGAAGGGCATGGGGCTGGGGCTGGCCCTCTGCCAGGCCATTGCCCAGCACCATGGCGGCGCCATCACTGCGGAGTCCCCCGGCGGCAAAGGCGCCACCTTCCACCTGCACCTGCCGGTGGCGGCAACCGGCGGCGGGCTCGGATCTGTGCCTGAAG
>CAZPUI010000944.1:0-2167 GCA_964589695.1 uncultured Solibacteraceae bacterium
CAGCACCTTGGGGTCCCCCGAAATCGCCTCCGGCAGCACCTTGATGGCGACCTCCCGTTCCAGGCGGGTGTCCTGGGCCCGGTAGACCTCCCCCATGCCACCCGCCCCCAGCATGGCCAGGATGCGGTAGGGGCCCAGGTTCGACTCGGGGGCAAGGGGCATGGCGATCTCGGATCCAACTTAGGTTGTTTCGGCAGGATCCCGCGCGCCATGATCCAGGGAACTTTCAGTCCCACTACACTGTCCCATGTCATGAGCCGACAACGGTGGCACGAGGAGAGCGAGGATGGAGTGCTGGTGGAGGCCAGCCGAGGGGGCGATGTTACGGCCTTCGAGGTCCTGGTGCGCCGGCACCAAAAGACGATGCTGAACCTTGCCTACCGGGTGGTGGGCGATTTCGAGGAGGCCTGCGAAGTGGTCCAGGATGCATTTGTGGCGGCCCACAAGGCCCTTCCAGGCTTCCGGGGCGAAGCTCGGTTCACCACCTGGCTCACCAGCATCACCCTCAACCACGCCCGCAATGGCCTGGTGCGTCTCAAGGCCCGGCGCAGGCACGAGGCCTACTCCCTGGACACGCCCTTGGACACCGGGGAGGGTGAGGTGCGACGGGAACCCCCCTCCGGGGCCCCCACGGTCCTGGAGGATCTGGAGCGGGCCGCCCTGCGGCGGCAGGTGGAGGATTGCCTTGGCACCTTGCCCCAGGATTTCAGGGAAGTGGTGGTGCTGCGGGATCTCCAGGAACATTCCTACGAAGCGATCGCCGACATGCTCCAGGTGCGGGAGGGCACGGTGAAATCCCGGCTCTTCCGGGCCCGGGAGGGCCTCAGGGACTGTCTTCAACGCGCATTGGGGGCCCCATGACCCGCTGCCGAGACTTCCGAGAACTGGTGTCCATGGGGCTGGATGGGGTCCTCACCCCGGAGGAACTTTCCAGTCTGGAGACCCATCTGGCGGGATGTTCCCAATGCCGGGATTTCCAGAAGGACCTGGTCCAGGTTCGGGACCAGATCAAGGCCCTGGACACCGTGGAACCGCCCCCCTGGCTTGCGGAGAGGGTCATGGTGAGGGTTCAAGCCCGGCCCACCTTCTGGCGCCGGGTGGTGGTGCCCCTGGTGATGCGCCCACGCTACCAGGCCGCCAGCCTGCTGCTGCTGGTGGCCACGGGCTACCTCCTGCTGCGGGATGGACGGCCCTCCTTCACCTCCCCAAGGATCCCCGAGGCCAAGGGGGATGGAGAGGCCCGACCCGCGGTCGAGGCGTCGAAACGGGCTGAATTTTCGGCGAAGGAGGAGAAGGCCAAGGTTCTGTCCAAACCATCGGCTTCGGGCCAGCTCCTGAAGGCCAGGGAGGAAATGACCATGGAGACGGTGCCTCCGAAGGAAAACATCGCCAAGCAGGCGATGCCGACAACACCTCCCGCAGCCACGCCTCCACCGAGCCCAACGCCCCCACTCAATGTGAACCAAGCGGCCCCGGTCAACGCCCACCAGGAGGTGACGCTCAATGCGACCCAGGCCGCCGCGATCAATGCGAACCCGCAGGTCAACCAGGTGACCCCCTCCAGCCAGAACGCCCACATGAACGTCGGGTTCCAGCAGACCCAAGCTGGGGGGGCTTCCCAGGCATCCCAGGCCCGGGCCGCTGAGGAGAAGGCAGGGCAGCGTATCTCCGGGGAGCTCCGTTCGGATCCCATCCGTGGTTATGCCGAAGCGGAGGCCACCCGTGACAAGGCCGAGGCCCAGGAACGCTCGCGGAAGGGCGCGTCTAAAGCGGCCAAACCCTCCGACACCACGGCTGCCCCAGAACCCAAGGCCAAGGAATCCAAGAAGGCGGCCCCAGCCCCCCCGGTCCACCACCTGCTGCGACTCAAGGTGGATCGGCCCGAGGATGCGGGACGCCTGTTGGGCGAATTGCTCAAGGCCGAGGGGGGGCAGATACTCGAGGGTCCCGACCAGCGGGATGGCCGCAGCCTGGTGGTGCGGCTGGACTCGTCCCGCCTGCCGAGCCTTTTCAAGGGACTGCTGAAAGTGGGGCATGTGGTCGAAAGTCCGCCGCTGGCGGTGGATCCCCCGCGCAGCCTCACCCTGCTCCTGCGCTGGTAGCTTCCAGGCGTGCGTTCAGACGTGGTGTCTCGGCTCTGCCGAGACACCACGTGGGGGAGCACGAG
>CAZPUI010000945.1:0-2164 GCA_964589695.1 uncultured Solibacteraceae bacterium
CCCGGTGCTTCTGCTTGATGAACTGCAGCACCCGCCCCACTTCTTCCGCCACGAGCTCCGTGAAGCGCTCCTCGTCCTCACCCCGGAGGTTGAGGGCATCCAGGCCTTCCGGCAGCCGGAAGGTGCGGATCAGGGCCAGCCCTTGGCCGCGGAAGAACAGCACCCGTACGGTGTTCGAATCCACCACCAGCACCAGGCGGTCCTTGGGCCAGTCCCCCACCTCCTCCAGGGCCTGGAGCACCGCCCAGGACAGAGGGGCGGCGTGGAGCAGTTCCAGCCCCGCGGCGCGCAACAGCCGATGCCAGGCCTCCATCTCCCGGGCCGGGTGGGCCGCCACCCAAAGCTGGTGCCCGCCCTCGGCGTGGGGGTCCTTCACCAGGGCGACCCCGAGGTTGACGGGCTCGCCTCCCAGGGCCGCGGCGGCCAGGCGCTGGGCCACCTCCCGCTGCTCCCGGGTCGTGAGGGCCGGGACGTCCTGGCACTGCACGGATAGCCCCGCATGGGCCATCAGCAGCTGCACCCGACTCCGGGCAGGCAGCCCCGCCCGCAGAGCTTCCACCCACTGGTGGTACTGCACAGGATCCAGGGGCAGGCCCGAGAGCACCAGGACCACCGCACCGGCGGCATCGTAGACCCGCCCCCCCTGGTCGTCCAGGAACAGGAGGAAGGTGGCTGGGCCGGAGGACTTGGGCATGGGGAAAGGCGCTCCAGGACTTGTCGGCGGGGTGGGGAGGGGGGTTGAGGAACGGGTCAAAGGCCCGAGATGCGGGCCACCCGCTGACGGTCGGGCGCGGCACCCGTGGCAGCGGTGAAGCCGATGTAGGCCTTGGCGGGCAGAAAGCCCGAGGGCAGGACGTGCATCAGCATGGGCGCAGGTCCATGGTCCAGGAAGACATGAATTCGCTGGCGCCCGGTACCGGGCTCCAGGTCCGTCACCACCCGCACGTGGATCCCGGCCTCCACCCGCAGGGTGGGGGCGGCGGCGGTGCGGAGCCAGGTCCGAGGCAGGGGGCCGCCGGGCTGGGGCCCCGTTCCCCCCACCGCGAGCCCCAGGAAGGGGGTGGCCGGATCATAGGGGTGGCCCGCGGTGTCGAAGGCCAGGAGGTAGCTGCCCGGCGAGAGGCCATGGGCCCCGCACCAGGCGCCGGACCAGGTCCCCAGGTACGGCTGGTCCAGGAACCCGGGGGTCATGCCTCCGGCCCCATCGGCGAAGACCAGGGCCAGGCCGTCCCCTCCTGCGCCCCAAAGGCTGAGGTCGAAGTCCAAGGTGAGGGTCCGGGCGTCCTTGGGCAGGGTCCAGAAGACACTGCCCCGCCGCTCCGCCACCGCATCCGTGAGGAGGAACCCCTCCGCCGCAGTGCCCGTGGCGGCGCCATTCACGCGCCACGTGCCCACTTCGGGGGTGCTCCAGGCGTGCGGGGTGGAGGGATGGACCAGGTCATCCCCCCCGGGACTCCCGGAGCCCGGTGCGGTGTCATCCGCCCCGTTGGCCCCCAGGCTGTACACCAGCCAACCAGGAACGGGAAGGGTGACGTGCCGCAGTTGCAGGGGGCGCCCCCAGGCATCCAGGGGTCGGAAGGCCCCATCCACGGGCCCCGCCCAGTAGGGACCATTCCAGGCACGCCCCGCATTGGCGCCATGGAAAGCTTCGGGGACCACCTGCCCCTGGCTGGAGACCCCCACCCGCTCCCGGACCACCAGACCCGCCAGATCCCAGGCGGGGGTGCGGTGTGCGGGGTCCAAGGGGACCGTGGGCACGGCGGGCTGGTAGCTAAAATCCCGCTGTAGGCTGGCCTGGGGACTCCAGGAGTTCACCAGGCAGGTGTTCTGGAAGGCCACCCCCAACAGGTCCCGGGTCTCCCTTGCCCTTCGGGCGTCACGGGACCGAAGCACCAAGGCCCCCACCCCCACCCTCACGACGGTCAGGGTCACCAAAAGGAGGATCACCCCCAGAAGAATCCCGCCTCGGTCGCGCCGGTGGTTCAGATCCGAACCCATGCCCCTTCGAGGCATCCCATGAAATGCAAGCACCCCTGCACGATCTCGCAAGGATTTCACCAACGCACGGAGTGCTTTCATCTCAGAGCCCAAGCTGCAGCTGCCGGGTCTCCCCCGGCAGAAGATCCAGGGTGAAGGCCAGGGGCTTGAAGCTCCCCGTTCCCCC
>CAZPUI010000946.1:0-2154 GCA_964589695.1 uncultured Solibacteraceae bacterium
GCCACCCTTGTCGTAGGTGATGGTGGTCTCCCCGGGGCGGGCGCCCCAGAGCTTCACCAGGGGGCGCTCGGAATCGGGCACGCGCCGGTCGTTGTACGTGTCCTCGATGGTGGACAGGAAGGCCATGCGCTGCTGGGCACCCTTGAGGTGCTCGAAGAGCCGGAGGGTGGAATAGTGCGCCAGTCCTTCGGAAATGACATTCCCACCGGGGCCCTTGCCGGGCACCAGGAGGTTGCCCCACCACTGGTGGGAGGCCTCGTGGGCCGTGACCATGAAGGCCAGGTTGGCCTTGGGATCGCTCTTGGTGAGGAAGCCGATGCCTTCGGAGAAGGTGATGTTGGTGGCGAAACCTTGCCCGTAGACATCGTGGGCCGGGAACTCGCTGAGCTTGAGCTCCTGCCACGGGAAGGGGTAGAACCACTCGGAGAAGTACTTGCGGGAGGCGTCCAGGGCCTCGCCCATCTCCTGGAGGTTGTAGGCATGGTCGGGGTGGTAGTAGATGGCCGTGCCCGTGCCCTGGTGGACCTTCCAGCGACCCGCCACCACGTTGAACCAGGAGACGGGATGGTCACTCACCCACAGGGCCGTGCGCTTCGCCCCGTTGACCTTGTCCTCCACCTTGACCCCCACGGAGTTGTAGGTGAAATCGGCAGGGCCCGTGATTCGGATGCGGGTGGTGAAATCCGTGTCGTTCCCGAACAGGGAGGGCGTGATGCCTTCGTACCACCGTTCGGAGAATTCCTTGGGGTCGGTCTTGTTGTGCTCGTCGATGCCGACACCCTCCTGGAAGCCCAGGGTCGGGGCGATGTTGTCCGCAGCCAGCACGATCCCCGAGGGCAGGATGAAGTAGCCGGAGCCCCCACCGTTTTTGGAACTGCCTTCCAGGAAACGCCCGTGGTAGCTGAACCCCAGCTTCATGGATTCCCCCGGGGCCAGGGGGCGGCCGTTGGCGGAGAGGATGTGCAGCCCCGCCCGGTTCTCGGAGGTGAAGGGCTGACCGTTCACGGTCCAGGCCAGATCCTTGAAGTAGGGCTGAATGCTGACGGGGATTTGCGCCAGGGTGACCGCCAGGTGGTTGCGAAGGACATAGCTGCCGGTGACCTTGAAGCCGCGCTGGGGAGGATCCAGTTCCAGGTCCAGTTCCACCGCCGTGACCGCGGGAGTGGGCATGTCCTTGTAGGTCTCCAGGTTCTTGCGCCAGTAGTCCTTGGTCTTCTTCTTCTCGCCCTCACTCTGGTAGCCCCGCTGAACCCGCGCCATCAGGGTGACCACCAGCCCCAGGGGCAGGGCGAGGAAGGGCAGAAGGGTGAGGAGGGACAGGGCCAGGGCCCGGGGACGGAAGCGGTGCAGGGTCGCCGTGGCATCCCGTTCCTGACGGGCGTGGATCTTCGCCGTGAAGGCGGTGAAGAAGACCGCCAGGGAGAGCACCATGAGCCGATTCAGCACCAGGGAGGTGCGGTCCATCTCGAAGGTGCCGATATCCGACCACTGCAGGACGCGCCACAGGGGCCAGTTACCGGCCCAGTTCATCCATCCGTTGCTGAGACAGAGGCCGGTGACGATGATGACGCCCAGGCCGATGGCGTAGGTGGTGTAGCGGTTCCGCACCACGGCCTGAACTGCGTTCACGAAGGCGGTCCAGAGCAGGAAGGTGGGGATCATGATGAGGCCCAACACCAGCACGAAGGGCCACACCTGGATGGGCGTGATGTGCTGCACCGCCAGGAGGACGAGGCAGGTGAGCCCGTTGGCGGCCAGTACCACGGCCCCCACCAGGCTGTTGGCCAGGGCCTTGCCAGCCAGGATGGAGAAGGTGGGGACCTGGGTGCTGTTCACGATGCCCTCGAGGCCGACGTTCTTCTCCCGGTTGAGGGACTCCACGCTGTAGAAAAGGAACAGGAAGCAAAGCAGGGTGGTGAGCATGCCGAAGCTGCGCACCGCCATGCCCCCGGAGGTGAGCAGGGGCTCGGAACTGAAGGGCCCCACCTGCACGAGGGAATCCTGGACGGTCAGCAGCATGATGATGGGCACGAAGAGGTACATGCCCGGCTGGTGGAGCAGTCCCCGCAGTTCGAAGCGGGCCACGGTCCAGAGGCCCCGGAGCCAACCCAGGGGTGTGCTGGTCATGGCCATTTCCTGGAAGGACTTGGACGA
>CAZPUI010000947.1:0-2144 GCA_964589695.1 uncultured Solibacteraceae bacterium
CGGGGAAGCCGGTGACGAAGCTGCCTTCCGGCAGGTCCTTGGCCACCACGCTGTTGCCCCCCACCACGCTGCGGCTGCCGATGTGGATGTGGCCCACGATACCCGCCTTGCCCGCCAGGGTCACATGGTCCCCCAGCACGGTGGAGCCACTGATGCCCACCTGGGACACGATGAGGCAGTGGCCCCCGGTGCGGACGTTGTGGGCGATCTGCACCAGGTTGTCGATCTTGGTGCCCTCGCCGATGCGGGTGGCCCCCAGGGCGCCGCGATCGATGGTGACGCAGGCCCCGATCTCCACATCGTCCTCCACCTCCACCCACCCGATCTGGGGCACCTTTTCCTGGCGCCCCTCCACCAGGACATAGCCGTAGCCATCGCTGCCCAGCACGGAGTTGGCGTGGATGCGCACCCGGTCACCCACCTGGGTGCGCCGGTAGAGCACCACGCCGGAGAAGAGCTCGCAGGCCTCGCCGAGGTGGCAGTCCTCCCCCAGATGGACGCCGGGGTGGAGGATGCACCCTGGACCCACCTGGGTGCGGGCTCCGATGGTGACCCCGGGGGCGATTCGACATCCCTCGCCCAGGACCGCGGTGGGGTGGATGGGGTCCGGGGTCCATTCAGGCTGGGGTTCGGGGTGGAGGAGGCTCAGGGCCTGGGCGAATCCCCAGTAGGGGTGCGGCATGGCCAGCACGGGGCGATCCCCCAGGTCCTGGCGGGGGTCCACCAGGATGAGGCCAGCGCGGCTGCCCAGGGCCTTGGAGAGGTACTTGGGGTTGGCCAGGAAACTGAGTCCTTCGGGGCCCGCCTGATCCAGGGTCTGGACCTGCGTCAACCTGCGGTCGGGAGGGCAGCGGAGCAGGGTGCCCCCCAGGCGGTCGGCCAGTTCCAGGGCGGTGAAGGTCATGGGCATCGCGGTGTCTCCTGGGCACCATCTTCGCAAATTGTGCAGATGGCGCGGAGCGGCATCTGCAAAGGGTGCGATCCTGGAAGCACGCCGGGCCAGTCCGGCGTTCCGAGGGCAGCTATGCACCCGATCCTCTTCAGCATCGGTTCCTTCGAATTGGGCACCTATGGCGTCCTGATGGCCATCGGCTTCTTTGCCGCCATGGCCTTGGCCCGGCGGCAGGCCCGACTGGATGGGTTGGATCCAGAGTCCCTGGTGGACCTGAGCATCGTCTTGCTGCTGGCGGGCATTTTCGGCTCCAAGGCCCTCATGATCATCGTGGATCTCATCCGGGGCGCTCCCCTCTCCCAGGTCTTCGACCTGGCCACCCTCCGGGCGGGAGGTCATATCCACGGGGGCATCATCGCGGGCGTGCTGGCCTTCTTCTGGCGCATGCGCAAACTCAGTCTGCCCCTGCCCCAGACCCTGGATGCCCTCACCCCGGCCGTCCTCCTGGGCCAGGCCATTGGCCGCCTGGGCTGCATCGCCGCCGGCTGTTGCTACGGTGCGGAGTGCCATCTGCCCTGGGCCTTCCGATTCACGAACCTGGATGCCCAGCGGCTGTCGGGAACGCCCTTGGGCATCGACCTCCATCCCGTGCAGGCCTACACCTTCCTGGCCAATCTGACCGTGCTGGGCATCCTGCTTCTGGTGCGCAAGCGGCGGGCCTTCGCCTGCCAGGTGGCGGCCCTCTATTTCATGCTGGAGGGCGTGTCCAGGCTGGTGGTGGAAACCTGGCGGGGGGACCTGGATCGGGGCATCTGGCTGGGGATCTCCTGGCTCTCCACGGGACGGCTCACGGCCATCGGTTTCATCCTTTTTGGTGCGGCCCTGTGGGCCTGGTTTAAGCACAAGTCCTCTGCGGCGGTAGCTCATGCGTGAACGTTTGGTGTTGGAGTCCGCCGCGGCGCGGCTGGATCGTTTCCTGGTGGAGCAGTACCCTGCGGTGCCCCGCTCCCGCTGGGAGGGTTGGATCCGGCAGGGGCAGGTTCTGGTGGATGGGGAGGCCGTGACCAAACCAGGCGCTCGACTGCGCAGCGGCGCCACCGTGGAGACGGATCTGCCGGAGGTGACGCCTCCCGGTGCCT
Organism: uncultured Solibacteraceae bacterium; assembly: GCA_964589695.1. Classification (GTDB taxonomy): domain Bacteria; phylum Acidobacteriota; class Holophagae; order Holophagales; family Holophagaceae; genus CAZPUI01. The sequence goes on from CAZPUI010000947.1 coordinate 2,032, forward strand.
CCCTGGTCGCCCAGGATTTGGACGTGCCCACCCTGTTCGAGGACGAACGGCCCTGGAACGTGGACAAGCCCGCGGGCCTGGTGGCCCAACCGGGGCCCGGCCGACCCGACGGG
>CAZPUI010000948.1:0-2143 GCA_964589695.1 uncultured Solibacteraceae bacterium
CAACACCTGCAGTGGTGGTTTCCGGGGGCAAGGTGATGCTGAAGGCTGAATACCGTGGGGGTACAGGTGTGGTGACCCCGGGCGGTGCCTCCGTGGTGAGCGGTACAAACCTGGAGGTCAAGCCAACGGGGACGACCACCTACACCCTGAGCGTGACAGGGAGTGGGCGCACGTCGACCCGGAGCGTGACAGTGCAGGTACCGGAACTCAGCTCCAATGCGGCGGCCACGGTGGCCTATGGAAGCACCATGACGTTCCAGGTGTCCACCACGGTGCCCGTGGGTGAGTTCCAGCTGGAGTACGGCCCCGTAGGAATGACAGTTAGCCCGGACGGCCAGGTGACCTGGCCGGTGGAATTGCCCATGTTCGGACCCACGCTGGAGGTCGCGTACAGCATCCAGTCGAAGGTGTTGCCGGAGTTGCGTCTAAAGGGGAATGTGACGGTGTCCGATCCTGGGCGGAAGGATCCTGTGCGGCGCACGGGGATCGAGGTGCCTCTGAAATTCAACAGCCTCCAAGTGGTGGACACGGATGGCGACGGCAAGGCTGAAATCCAGATGGTCTCCAGGCTGGGGCTAATGGAATTCGGTTGGGATGGTGCGACCTGCGTGCAGCGATGGGCGGATCCTACTCTGCTGATCGCGGCCTATTCTTCGTGCCTGGTGGTGCAGGACCTGACGGGGGATGGGCGGCCGGACCTCGTTATCGCGGCAGAGCAGGATGTGATGCTTTTGGATGGGGTGACCCGGCGGGAGATCGCCCGGTATCACGGCACAGGGACCTATGTGCGGGATCTGAAGCTGGCGGATCTGGACGGCGACGGCAAGCAGGAGGTGATCTGCCTGGTTGACTCTGAATCCTATCCCTCCTCTGGAACCGGTTCTGTGCTTGTGCTAGAGGGTGGAACACTGGGGCTGAAGTGGCGACTGGACAACCTTCGCGGTTGCAATTCGCTGGCCATCGGACAGGTGGATCTGGATCCGGTCCTGGACATCGTCCTCGCCTCGGGGCAGGTGATCCACGGCAAGACCCAGGCCATCACCTGGGACTACACGAATGGCTTCGGTTGGCAGGTGGCGTGCGGAAGATTTGATGCTTCTGGCATTGATCAAATTGTTGGAATGGCTGGTTGGTATAGCGTTCGGGGCTTCCGTGCGGATACTAAATCCAGAATTTGGGAAAAATCGGTATTCAACAACGACTCAATGTGTCTGTCGGACCTTGATGGTGATGGACTGAAAGAGATTCTGATTGGCGATGGGCAGTTGGGGGAGGTCACCGTTTACCGGTACAAGGTTGCTTCGAACTCGCTGGAACTTGTGAGTCATATGAATTCCCAGGGTCACGGTGTGTCGGCCTTGGCCGTGGGGGATGTCAACGGTGATGGGAAGCCCGAACTCGTGTGGGGAACAGGGGTTCAATCTTCTGTTGTGGACAACCTGGTGATTGCAAATACAATTCCGACGCTCAGCCTCCTGTGGAAGGGAATGAACCCTGCCCAGCTGGATGGTCCCTTCCTTGGCGGCCATCCTGTGCGTCTCGGGGATGGTCGTAGGGGCCTCGTGTTCATGACACCGAGTACCGACATGGGCACTATGGGGTCACCGCTGCTTCTGATGGACTCTGGCACCCATATCCTTTCGGTCAGTCCTGTGTTCAGTAGCCGCGGGTCAGCACCGGGTTATGTCGATGTGCTGGATCTGGACGGCGATGGGATGGACGAAGTCGTGATGGCCACTGCGAATATTACGGACAGGTATCTGGCCCTGATCGATCCACGAACCTGGAAGACCCTCTGGACCTCTCCCATGGCGATTGGCAGGGTGAAGGCGCTTGCCCATGCCGATTGTAACGGGGATGGGGCGCCGGACATCCTGTCCCTCACCTCGGAAGGGTACCTCACCATTTTCGATGCCAAGAACAACCAGCAGCTCTGGAAGAGTGTCCAGATCGGGGGGGACGGCCTCGCGGTCGGCATCGCGGACATGGATGGGGATAACAAGGTGGAACCGATCGCGCTGACCACCAGCCGCCTGGTGGCCTACCGCCACATCGGCGGGCCCATCGGCTGGGTGGAGGCAGGATCCCTGAACCTCAGTGGTGGCGCAGACATGGTGCTGGGAGGTTCTGCGCAGGATCCGCT
>CAZPUI010000949.1:0-2141 GCA_964589695.1 uncultured Solibacteraceae bacterium
GCCAGGACGAACCAGGCATGGGGTGTGGCAACCCGTCAACAGACAGCCCGCAGCCGGGCTGAACGGGCCCCTGCGCGGTGGGGCCACGGTGGATGCGGCGCCGTCTTCCGACAACTTGGTGAAGCGGTCCACCTTGGAGCAGGCCTGGAGGCCTTTCAAGCTGAAGAACGGCAAGGAGAACCCTTACAACTTCGGGTGGTCCCTGGGGACCATGAACGGCCACCGGCTGCTGGAGCATGGGGGCGCTTGGCAGGGGTTCATGGCCATGATCTCCCGCTATGTGGACGACAAGCTCACGGTGATCATGTACGCGAACCTCCAGGGGGCCCCCGTGGAGCGCTTGACCCACGTTGTGGCGGGGCTCTGGAATCCCGCCCTGACCCCCCCCGTGGTGAAGGCCATCGAGGACAAGGAACCCGCCATCACGGAGCTTCTGCGCACCCGACTCCAGGAACTGGCGGCGGGTACCGCCCAGGCGGCCCACTACGAACCCACCTTTGCCAAGGAGCTGTTCCCCGAGGGGGTGACCCAGATCAAGGCCTTCCTGGCACCCCTGGGGCCGCTTAAAACCATGACCCTCACGTCCCGCAAGGAGGAGGAGGGCATCCGCATCTACAACTACAAGCTCGTCTGGGGGGACATGGTGCTGCGCTGCCAGTTCCGCCTGGGGAAGGGAGATATCATCACCGCCTTCGGATTGCGGCCGGAGTAGGTCCGGACTCCCCGCCCCGTTCACTTTTCCCCGTGTCGATGCCACCCTGCTGGAGCCAAGGGGCGCCCTCCTTGGCCTTCAGCAGGGATCTGCCATGACACCCAACCTCTTCTTGCGATGCCTTTTCGCCGGAGCCCTGGTGGTCTCGGGCCTTGGGGCGAGGGCCCAGGGCAAGTACGCCCGGGACCCCCGGCAGGGGGTGGACCTTGAGTATTCCAAGAGGATCAAGGCCTACACCACCGAGCCCTTCTTCCTCTCACCCCTGGTGGAGACGCTTCCGGCTTCGAAGTCCGTGCCCACGCCCATGGCGGTGCTGGGGGATGTGTCGGGGGCGCCGGGGGAGATGCCCTACGTGGCGGAGGTCCACCGCTACCTGCGCCTGCTGGAAAAGGCCGCGCCGGGCCGGGTGAAGGTCTTCTCCATCGGGAAATCCGAGGAGGGGCGGGAGATGGTGGCCGTGGCCATCGCCTCCGAGGCCGTGATGGCCCGGTACGAGGCGAACCGCGCCCGCCTGGCCCAGCTGGCGGATCCCCGCACCCTGGGGCTGGACGACGCCGTGGCGGACCGGCTGGTGGCCCAGACCGCGCCGGTCTACTACATCACCGGGGCCCTCCATTCCTCGGAGACGGGCGCCCCCACGGCCCTCATGGAGCTGGCCTACCGCCTGGTGGTGGACGAGAGTCCCTACCTGAAGGCGGTCCGGGACAAGGTGATCACCCTCATCACCCCCATCCTGGAGACCGATGGCTGGGACCGCCAGGTGGATGTCTACCGCTGGCACCTGGCCAACCCCACGGCCCAGTGGCCGCCCCTGGTGTACTGGGGCAAGTACGTGCTCCACGACAACAACCGGGATGCCATGACCGCCACCCTGGCCCTCACCCGCAATGTCATCAACACCGTGGTGGGGCAGAAGGTCCAGGTGCTCCACGACCTCCACGAGTCCGTGCCCTACCTCTACGACAACACCGTGGGGGATGGCCCCTACAACGCCTGGGTGGACCCCATCCTCACGGACGAGTGGCAGCTCCTGGGCTGGAACAACATGTCCGAACTCACCAAGTTCGGCATGCCCGGGGCCTACACCCACGGCACCTTCGACACCTGGTGCCCCGGGTACCTGATGTTCATCGGGGCCATGCACAACGGCATCAGCCGGCTCTACGAGACCTTCGGGAACGGCGGGGCGGACACGGTGGAACGCAAGCTCCAGCCCTCGGACTACGCCCGTACCTGGTACAAGCAGAACCCGCCCCTGCCCAAGGTGCTCTGGTCCCAGCGGAACAACCACAACTACACCCAGACGGGCCTCCTCACGGCCCTGGCCCATTTCTCCGAGAACAGCCAACTCTTCCTCAAGAACTTCCATCAGAAATCCCAGCGTGCCGTGCTGAAGGCCCGCACACAGGGGCCCGCGCCCTATGTCAGC
>CAZPUI010000950.1:0-2140 GCA_964589695.1 uncultured Solibacteraceae bacterium
AGCCTGTCCACCATGCTCACCTCCGCGGGGTCGGCCTGGACCACCGCAAGCGGCCCCCTGATGCTGGTGCTGGCGGGCTGGTCCATCGTCTTCCTGGTGGAGAACTGCCGCATTCCCTTCGATGACCCCAACACCCATCTGGAACTCACCATGATCCACGAGGTCATGGTGCTGGACCACAGCGGGCCGCCCTTCGGCCTCGTGCTGTACGGGGCCAGCCTCAAGCTTTTGGTGCTGGGCAGCCTGGTGGTGAAGCTCTGCCTGCCCCACCGGGGCATCTGGTGGATCGACTGGCCCGCCTTCCTCGGGGGTCTGGTGATCCTGGCCGTGGGGGTGGGGGTGGTGGAGTCCGTCATGGCCCGCCTGAAAATGAAGGCCATCCCCCAGCTCATGGTGGCCGCCGCCCTCTCCAGCGCCTTCGGCTTCCTCATGCGGCTGCTCCGGCCGGTGGCGAGGTAATGGCCGTGTCGAGAGAGAACCCCATCAGCCTTGGCATTCGACGCGGTTTCCGGCCGCAACACAAGAGCGGGTTAAACACGGAGGACACGGAGAGCACGGAGATGCCACGCATGCGTGGCATAGCACGGAGAAAAGAAGGGAGGTCCAGTCCCCGGCTTCCAGGCCTGGTTCCAGCAGGGGCGGAGCCTGAGGAGCACGTGCGCGTTCTCCGTGGCTCCGCCCCTGCTGGAACGCGCGCGGCTTTGCCGCACGCCCCGCGCACGCGGGCAGGCCGGGAAGCCTTGGTGGATTGCTGCGACAACATGGCGCGAGCTGAGCTGCCGAGTCAGGTGGCTTTAACACCTGCCAAGAGCTCTCCGTGCTTTCCTCCGTGCGCTCCGTGTTCTCCGTGTTTCAATTCTTGAAATCCCACATGTTGCCACTCAAGCAACCCAGGACCTAAGCATGTCGATCAACCTATTGCTCGCCGCCACGATGCTCGTGAACTTCATGCTCCTGGCCACCAGCCGGGTGGCCAAGGCCATCCACCTGGCGGCCCTCCAGGGCATCCTTCTGGGCCTGGTGGTGCTCCGGGTCCCCGGGCACTGGGAGTGGCACCTGGCCCTCATGGCCTTCATCACCATCGCCGTGAAGGGGGCGGTCATTCCATGGTTCCTGGGAAGGGCCATGGCCCAGACCAAGGTACGGAGGCAGCCCCCGCCCTACGTGGGACACACCCTCAGCCTCCTGCTGGGGGCGCTGAGCCTGGTGCTTTCCCTCCTGCTGGCCCGGAAGCTGCCCCTCCAGGCGGGGGCCCTGGGGACCCTCTTCGTGCCCGCCTCCCTCATGATGCTCTTCACGGGCTTCCTGCTGCTCATCGCCCGCCGCCAGACCCTGGTGCAGGTGGTGGGCTACCTGGTACTGGAAAACGGCGTCTACCTCTTCGGGCTGCTCATGGCGCGGTCCATGCCGCTGGTGGTGGAGTCGGGGCTGCTGCTGGACCTCGTCGTGGGCATCTTCGTCATGGGCATCGTCATCAACCACATCCAGCAGGCCTTCGACACCCAGGATGTGCATCGCCTGGCCCACCTGAAGGATTGACCCATGGCCATCCTGCTCATCAACCTCCCCCTTCTGGCTGCGGCCCTGGCCTTCCTGGTTCGGGATGACCGGGTCCGGGCCCGGCTGCTTCCCGCCACGGGGCTCCTGCACGTGGCCATCACCCTCTACACCCTGCTCTTCTGGAGGTGGAAGCCCGACGCCTGGTTCCGGCTGGATGCCCTGGGGGGTTGGGTCCTCATGGTGGTGAGCGTCCTCTTCACGCTCTGCGCCTTCTATGCACCGGTCTACCTAGCCCTGCGCCCCGGGCGGGACCACAAGGTCTTCTCGGCCTGCTTTCTGGCCACCCTGTCCATGGCCAGCCTGACCTGTGCGGCCCGCCATCCTTCCGTGACCTGGGTGGGCATGGAGTCCCTCACCCTGGTCACCACGCCCCTGCTTTACTTCAACCACAACCGCCGTTCCCTGGAAGCCACCTGGAAGTATTTGGTGCTCTGCAGCGTGGGCATGGCCCTGGCCCTGCTCGGCACCCTGTTCGTGCTCTATGCCGCCCAGGTGGGGGACCTCGGCCAGCCGCTGTACTTCGACCGGATCATGGAGCAGGCTTCGAGGATGCCCCGGCCCTGGCTGCGGGCGGGCTTCG
>CAZPUI010000951.1:0-2134 GCA_964589695.1 uncultured Solibacteraceae bacterium
GGCATCGCATCGCCTTCGGGATCCTGGCCATCGGGCGCTTCAAGCTGGGCGCCGGGTGCACGGGCACCGCCAAGGTGGTGCTCAAGGACACCCTGAAATACACCGCCGAGCGCATGCAGTTCGGCAAGACCATCAACCACTTCGGGCTCATCCAGACCAAGCTGGCAGATATCACCACCCGCATCTTCGTGGCCGAGGCCACGAGCTTCCGCACCATCAGCTACATCGACGACCAGATGCGCGCCATCTCCTGGAGCGAGGAGAAGGCCGCCCAGAAGAAGATGGAGATCATGGAGGAGTTCGCCATCGAAGCCTCCATGTCCAAGGTGTGGGGTTCCGAGGCCCTGGGAACGACGGCGGACGACGCCGTGCAGTGCCTGGGTGGATACGGTTTCTCTGCCGAATTCCCCGCCGAGAAGATCTACCGGGACAACCGCATCAACCGCATCTTCGAAGGCACCAACGAGATCAACCGCCTCATCATCGCGGGCCAGGTGATCAAGCGGGCGGGCAATGGCAGCCTGGTCCTGCGCAAGGACACCCAGGACGTGCCCACCGTCGCCGATTTCCAAGGTCCCCTGGCGGAAGCCAAGTGCGGCGTGGAGCTGGCGAAGCGGGCCTGCCAGTTTGCGACCGCCACGGTTCTTGAGCAGGCGGGCGCCAAGCTCATCGAGAACCAGGATGCTTCCGCCCGCATCTCCGACATGCTCATCGAGCTTTTCGCCATGGAGTCCGCCCTCGTGCGGGCCGACAAGATGGTCGCCTCCAGCCACCGCTGGGCCGCCTTCGCCCAGGACTGCGCCGAACTCTACACCAACGAGCACCTGAACAAGGTCTACGCCAACAGCCGCATGCTCCTGGCAGAGGCCCTGGAGGGCGAAGCGCTGAACGCCGCCCTGGAGGCCCTGCGCACCTTCACCGCCCACGCCCCCAAGGCCAGTTCCAAGCTCCGGGCCCGCATCGCCACCACCGTCATCGATCGGGAAGCCTACCCCATCGAGAACTGGTAGGACCCCAGCCCTTGATCACACAAGCCCGGGCCTGGCCCGGGCTTGTGTTGAGGGTCAGGGCATCCTGAACGCCCAACCTTCCTGATCTGCCAGAACGGACGCTTCCTCCTGGCCAGATTCCTGCTGACATCCAGGTGCGCACGATCCATGCGCAACCATCCGCTCGTGGGTCCCACAATGGATCTGTATTCGAAGGCCTAACGGGATTGCAGCCGACCTGCGGGTCTCCTTCACCAGCGCCGCAACTGCGGCCTCCAGCAGCAAGTCCTGACCTTTGCCAAAAGGTCACCCATGGGCCTGGAGAACGTGGGATACCATCCACCCACCTCGCTTTTCCATGCTGAGCAAGACCATCCTGCTGAACTTCGCGCTGGCCTGCGCATCCCTTCTGGCTCAGCACACCTGAGCCCAGCGCAAGGGGCAGCTTTCCGCCCAAGAGTGCTAACTCAGCGCAATCGAAAGCTTCCCGCCCAAAAGCGCCATCAAGGCCCCCCATTTGATGGGTGCACTGTCCACAAAATGCCCACCCTCCAGTCGTAGGAATGTTCCAAACTTCTCCACGGGGTCCACGATCAGGTATTCCGGAACACCCACGGCGGCATAAGCCCATCGCTTCACGACGGTGTCCTTGCTGGAACTGGAAGGGCTCAAGATCTCCACAACCAAGTCAGGAATACCCACGATTCCGTGGGCAGCAACCTTCGAAGGATCGCAAACGATCACCAGATCGGGTTGGAAGAAACTCTCCTGTCCAGGCAAGTAAAGGACAATTGGAGCGATGCATAATTCGCAATCACCACTCCCAGCTTTGCGTTTCGCCTCATCCAGGCCATTCGCAAGGCTTCGGGCAAGCCCAAACACCACCCGCTGATGCTCCACGGAGGGTGCAGGCGTCATGTCAAATGCAACACCGTTGATCAGTTCCCAGCGCCCCTCCCAGGTCTTCCAATCTTCGACGGTATGACCGTGGCTTTTCAGTTGTGGCAGGCTCATGGGTGATAGCTCAATGCCAAGTTTACGCTCAATGCCATGACCCTTGAGTTCTACTGAAGCCGCTCCACACCCTTCCCGCCGATCCGCTTTCGCCAGCGGGTCATCTGGCCCGGATCGATCGGAAGCCCGTG
>CAZPUI010000952.1:0-2131 GCA_964589695.1 uncultured Solibacteraceae bacterium
TGAAGCTGCATGGCGGTAAGGCGGAGCAGATCCAAGATGTGTGTAGCGATCTGTCTCCAGCCTTCATCAAGGGCATCCGCGAGAACCTGCCAAATGCAGAAATCACCTTCGATCGCTTCCATCTGATGAAGCTGATGAACGAAGCGGTGGACGCGCCCCAAGGACAAGGCCCCGAGCGGCGAAAAGCACCTCGGGGCCTTGCACTTCCCGGTCAATTTGCGACGTTGAGCACCGGTACCGGAAGGACACTGTTTTTCTGCCTCCCAAGCCCATGCCCAAACCGTTCCTGGCCATCCAGGACAGCCCACCGCGTTGTCCCAAATGCGGTGAGCTGATGGTCGTATTCCCCCTTCCCCGACCACCGCCGAAGTCGAAGAAAGTCATATGCGAATAGGCCCCACAACGATCAGACACAAAGGGCTTCCTTGGCGAACGGGGTGGTTGGCCCGCGCGCAACCTCCGCGTTGACGCTGCCTCCGGCCCTTGGCTACGGTGAATCCAGCATCTGCGCTGCGAGGGACGAAGGATGGAAGGGTTGGCATCGCCACCGCTCGTGGCCGTGGACCGGGATAGGGCCTGGCCGCTGTCCTATGTCCAGATGCTCGTGTGGTACTACGCCCTGAGGTATCCGGGGGTTCCGGCCCACTTCTGGCACCTGCCCATCGCCATTCGGATCCAGGGGGACCTGGACCCGGACCTGCTGCAGCGGGCCTTCCAGGCCTTCATCCATCGGCAGGAGGGGGCGCGCATGGTCTTCCTTTCCCAGGGGGGCTTGGGGGTCCAGCGGGTGGTGGCGCCCTTTCCCGTGCCCCTGCCGGTGGTGGACCTGGCGGGGCTCCCGGAGGACGCCCGGGCGTCCCGGGCCGAGGCCCTGCGCCGGGAGCTCCTCCTGGAACCCTTCGACCTGGCCCTCCCCCCCTGGCGGGTGCGCCTGCTGCGCCTGGGGGAAGGGACCTGGGAGCTGCTGGTGGTGGCCCACCACATCACCTGTGATGCCTGGACCCTGGGGATCCTCTTCCGGGAACTGGCGGCCCTGTACGAGGCCCTGCGGGAGGGCCGACCGGATCCCCTGCCGCCCCTGGAGGTCCACTACCTGGACTACGCCGCCTGGCACCACGCCCGCACGGCGGCGGGGGTGCTGGAGCCCCAGATCCGGTTCTGGATGGCCCAGCTGAGCCCGCCCTACCCGGGCCTGGACCTGCGGGGGGCCCACCCGCGGCCGGCCCAGGGGTCCTACGCCGGGGCCCTGCACAGCTTCACCCTGGAGGCCGACCTGCGGTGTCGGGCGGAGGCCCTGGCTCGGAGCCGGGGCACGACGGCCTTCTGCGTCTACCTGGCCGCCCTCTACGTCCTGCTCCATGCCTGGTCCGACCAGGACGATCTGCTGGTGAGCGTGCCCGCGGCCAACCGGGTGCCCAGCCGCCGCTTCCGCAGCGCCGTGGGCTGCTTCGCCAAGCACCTCCCCCACCGGATCGATCTCGCCCACACCCCCGATTTCGGGGCACTGCTGGATCGGGTCCACCGGGTGAGCCGCGCGGCCCTCCTTCACCAGGAGGCGCCCATCGCCAAGGCCGTGGAGCGCCTGGGGCTCTTCGGGACGTCGGCCCACCGGGCCCAGGTGCAGGTCTGCTTCATCTACCAGAACCGCATGGTGCCCAGGGTCGATCTGCCGGGGCTCGCCTTCGAGTTGGACCTGCGCTGGGACCTGCTGGGGATCGCCCGGGAGGACATGGTCTGGCAGCTGCTGGAAAGGGAGGGGGGGCTCCAGGGCTGGCTGGAGTGCCGAACCGAGCTTTACCCCCCCGACCTCATGGCGCGCCTGGTGGCGGACTACCGCGCCGTGCTGCGCCTGGCCCTGGAGGATCCTTCCCGGGCCGTGAAAGGCTTTCTGTCCTGATGGAAGGAACGACCATGCCTGAGCCCCGTGTTACGCCGCCCGAACCCCTGGCCATCATTGGGCTCGCCTGCCGCTTTCCCGGGGGCGCCTCGGGGCCCGAGGCCTTCTGGGAACTGCTGCGCACGGGGGTGGATGCCATCGAGGAGGTGCCGGCGTCCCGCTGGAGCCGGGAGGCGCACCACGGCCCGGACGCCCACCGGCCGGGCAAGCACCACCCCCGGCAAGGGCGCCTCC
>CAZPUI010000953.1:0-2129 GCA_964589695.1 uncultured Solibacteraceae bacterium
CTGCTCAGGGGCATGCAGCGCTTTCGTCATCTGGCCGCCCTGGGCCTGGCCCAGCCCATGAAGGAACTGGTGCCGGGCCGTCTTCTGGGGGATCCCGCCACCCGGCCCCTGGTGGCGGATGGGCTGTGGCGGGAGACGGCGGAGACCCTGGACCGCCTGGTGCGCCTTCCCGATGGCTGGCGCTTCAGCCAGCGCTTCCTTCTGGGGCTTGTGCTCCAGTCCTTCGATGGGGGAGCCTCCCCCCGCCTGCGGGAGGCTCTGGGCCGCTTCCAGGAACACATCCTGGAGGCCTGGGCACGTAACCCCCACTCCGGAGAAGAGAACCCAGAGGCCTTCGAGGAAAGCAATGACTGGTACGGACTGGGTGCCGTGTGGTGTCTGTGCGAACGCACCCTGCACCAAGGGCGGATCACCCGCTTGCCCTCCCTGGTCTCCACGCCGGGCCACTCCTGGCTGGGGAAACACCTGATCCACCATGAGGTGAGCCTCCTCTACTACGCCCAGGAATGGGAAGCGCTCCTGGCCTTCCTGGCCCTGTTTCCCCGGGAGCCTCCCCCAGGACCCCTGGATGCCCTGCAATGGCGGGCCTTCACGGAACAGCAGGTGATCCTGGCGACCTGGATCACCCGGGCCAAGGCTCGGCTTGGACGCTGGCAGGAGGCCCGGGAATCCCTTCTGGACGCGCGGCGCTGGGCTGGTTCCCGGCTGAAGGAGTACGCCTTCCGGGACGAGTTCCGGGACCCTGGGGCCTCGTCCACCCCAGAGCAGGACCAGGGGCCGCTGCCCCGCATGGTGCCTCCTGCCGCGTTCCATGACCTCCTGACGCGGGAGCCTGACCCTGATCCCCCGGCACCCCTTGCGCTCCAACCCCTGCGCGTCGTGTTCCTGGGAAAGACCTCGGACTGGAAGGACCTGTCCCGGACCCCGGCCCTGGCCTCCTGGGGCCGCGAGGAAGTGGTTTTTGCGGGGGCGACCCCGGCGGAAGCCGGGCGCCTGGAGGCCCAGGGTTGGACCTGGGCGGCCTTCCAGGGACCCAGCACGGTGTTGGCGGCGGGGGTGGACCCGCCGGAACCCGGTCGCCTGGCCCTGCAGCTCGCCGTGGCGGGGCCTTCACGGCTCCAGCGGCTGACCACCTTCATCCTCCAGAACCCCGAGCAGTTGGACGCCCGGCGGGCCCGCTTCGAACTTCTGCGGGCCCGCATGCCCTTTCCCGGTCTGGAGCCCCTCCTGGCGGAGGATGCGGCCCGGGCCGGTCTTCCCGTGGATTTCAAGGCCGCCCCCGCCTTCGATCCGGATCCTGCGCTGTGGCGGGCCCAGGCCGCACGGCTGCTCCCCGAAGTGGAGGCCGCCCTGTCCCGCTGGCCCAGTTCCCCCAAGCTCTGGCGCCTCTGGGTGGCCTGGGCCCCCTTCCGGGCCACCCCCCTGGGGGCCCAGGCCTTCGCATCAAGCCTCCCCCATCTCGGCCCCGCGGGCCCCTGGCGGGCGAGGCTGCCCCGGGAGCTGCACCGGGCCGTGGGGGAGGCGCTGCGGCGGGCGACGCGCGTCGACGCCCAGGGGGACGGGTTCCAGCCCGCGTGGGGGGCCGTGGCCAAGGGCACGCTGGGGGCCCGGACGGGCGGAATCCCGGAGAGCCGCCCCCAGGGTTTGGCGGGGGCCCTCACCGCGCTCCAGGACAAGGTCGCCCTGGCGGACCTGCGGGAGCAGTGGCGGCGCATCGAGATGAAGTAGGGCCTGCCGCGCGGCTTCCGGACGCAACCGAAAAACGGGTTCAACACGGAGATGCCACGCATGCGTGGCATGAGATGGACCCGGAGCAAGCATGGGTATTCAGGAACTCGGATTCCTGGCCTGGGTAGCGACCTTTGGGTGGGGTTTCTGAGGCCGGATGAATCCATGAACGGCCTGGCCTTTCGAGGCCCTGGACAAGGAAAACCTCCTGTGAAGGGGTGCAATTGTGATGAATGTCTCGGGCCAAGCCATGGATGATGACCTATACCTCGAGTCACGATGGTTCGGGCGCCCCAGGGAGCATGCTCCTGAGACGTGCCCCGAATCTGCACGCATCCCCTCACACATGTGGAGACCCCCATGGGACGACCTTCCGCCGCAGTGCTGGCCCTGGCCCTGGC
>CAZPUI010000954.1:0-2115 GCA_964589695.1 uncultured Solibacteraceae bacterium
GATTGGGCTCGGGCCCGGGCTCGGGGCGCTGGGGGCCGAGGCCTGGCTGGGTGGCTATGGAAACTTCCGGGCAAGGTTGCCGGGGCGGGGAAGTGCGGCCGATCCCGTGCTGCTCTCCTGCCACGGAGACACGGTGAAGCCCGGGGTGGGCATCGAACCCGTGCTCGCGGAGGGGGTCATTCGATCCAAGGGGGACACCATCCTGGGGGCGGATGACAAGGCCGGCATCGCAGAGATGCTGGAGGCCCTGCGGGTGGCACCGGTGTACCCCCCCATCGAGATCGCCATCAGCCGCCAGGAGGAGGTGGGCCTCCTGGGCGTGAAGCAGATGGACACGACGCAGTTGAGGGCCCGGCGGGGCTTCCTCCTGGACAACGACACCCTGGACGGCATCATCATCGGCGGTCCGTCCTATTTCGCCCTGGATGTGGTGGTCAAGGGACGGGCAGCCCATGCCGGCATGGAACCCGAGAAGGGGATCAACGCCATCGTGGCGGCCTCCCGGGCCATCGCGGCCCTCCGCCTGGGGCGCCTGGATGCCGAAACCACGGCCAATGTGGGCATCATCCAGGGAGGTCTGATCCGGAATGGCGTTCCTGACACCTGCACCTTCATGGCCGAATGCCGCAGCCTGACCCATGCCAAGGCCCAGTCCCTGGCGGATGAGATGGTGGCCATCCTCCACCGGGAGATCGAGGCCTTTGGGGCGCAGGTGGACGTGAAGGTGAACAACCTCTGCAAGGCCGTGGACATTCCCAAGGATGCCTGGACCGTGCGGGTGGCCATGGAGGCCCTGGCCAAGCAGGGCATTCAGGCCACGGCTTCCCTCATGTGCGGTTTCACGGACGCCTCCATCTACAACAATGTGGGGATTGAAATGGCCGTGGTGGGCATCGGGGCCCGACTCGAGCACAGCACGGAGGAGCACATCTTCGTGGAGGACATGGAGCGTGCCGTCGCCATGATGGTGGAGATCCTGCGCCTGAGTGCCGAGGCCCGATGATTCCTGGTCAGCCCCTTGCCCATTGAGCCAATTGCCGTGTCAGGTTCTAGGCACCTTCAAACAGCAAGGGGGGATGGCTGGGCAGCAGCCTTCGGGGGCCTTCAGCCTCACCGAGGGTGGCCTTGGGCCTGCCATGGGCCCTTGCCTGGGGTACATAGGCCTTGAGGATGTCGCGGATTTCGTCGGCATAGTCGGGGTCAAGGGCCCTGAGCCACCCATGGGTCGCCAGCACATCCCCCATGGGGTCGTCCTTCAGTAGGCGCAGGCGGCCCACCCAGAGCTTCTCCACGCCGCAGTTCCGGGCCCGACGGCCGAAGGCGTGGGGGTCCGCCATGGGCAGGAGGGGGGTGGCGGCCACGTGCACGGCGATACCGGCCTTGGCCAGTCCTTCCGCCGTGGCCCACCGGGTGGGAATGGGGGGGGCCTTGGGTTCCACCACCTGGCGGATGGTGTCGTCGTCCGTGGGAATGGAGAGGCCCACGGTGAGTCTGGGACCGAAGGCCTTGAGCAGGTCCAGGTCCCTCAGCACCAGGGAACTGCGGGTATGAACCAGCACCTTGGTGGTCGCGCAAAGGAGGAGCACCTCCAGGCAGGCCCGGGTGAGCCTGCAGGTCTTTTCCAGGGGTTGGTAGGGATCGGTGCCCGTGGACATGAAGACCGACTGCTGGTGGAGACGGTGCCGACTGGCCCAGAGGAGTTCCGCGGCATTCAGCTTGGGGGCCACCCAGGTACCCCACGCCGAGGGGGGATGCTGGGCGTGAGGGTATTCCCTCAGGTAGCAGTACCGACAGGCATGGCTGCAACCCCGGTAGGGACTGAGGGCGAAGCCGAATCCATAGGCTTCGTCCCGCTGAGGGCGGAGGATGGACCTTGCTTCATCCGGCTCCACGGCGAGACCGGGAAGGGCCGGGCCGAAATCTGGGGAGGCTTCAAGGGGGGGTACCATGACCCCAATCATTCGCTAAAATTTCGCCAAGTCAAGGGTCTGACCTTGGGGTTGAGGGCGCGAGGGCACGCTACAATGCCCCACTGGGGGTGCCATGGCGTTCACACCGGGTTCGAAGCACGGCGAAATGGCCGAAATCAACATGACACCCATGATCGACGTCATG
>CAZPUI010000955.1:0-2109 GCA_964589695.1 uncultured Solibacteraceae bacterium
GCCGAGGCGGCGGGCTGCGCCCGCCCGCACCGAGCTTGAGGCCGCCCTGCCCGATCGCCACCCTTTGAAGGAGTCTAGCATGGACAAACGGTTCCGCGCCCTCCGCACCATCGGCACCCTGCTCAAGATCTTGGCCTGGATAGTGCTGGTCATCGCTGTGCTTGGCGCCATCTTCGTCGCCATCGCCGGGATCGGCGGATCAATGGGCATGATTGGCGACGCGGTGGGCCAGGACATCGCCGGCCTAGCCGTCGGTGGAGCATTCGCTGCCATCATCATGGCCGGCGCAGTGCTCCTGGGCGGTGTGATCTACGACGTGGTGGACTGAACGGCACCCCTGGTGCGGCGCCCGACCTTTTGACGGATAACCTCTGAACCCTTCCCTTCGCCAGAACCCATCCCCCCGCTTCACCCCCTTCTCCCCTCAAGGAGCTCCCATGCGCCTCGCACTCTCCTGACTCGCCCTGTCCCTCGCCCTGGGGGCCTCGCCCCAGACCCAAGCCTCGCCACGGCCCCTCATCCAGGTGGCCCTCCTCCTGGACACCAGCAGCAGCATGGACGGCCTGATCGGACAGGCCAAGACCCAGCTCTGGAGCCTGGTGAACCACTTCGCCCCCCTGCGCCGGAACGGCCAATCCCCAGACCTGCAGGTGGCCCTTTACGAGTACGGCAAGTCCAGCATCCCCGCGCAAGAGGGCTACCTGCGCCAGATCCTGCCCTTCAGCCAGGACCTGGACAAGGTCTCCGAACAGCTCTTTGCCCTCGGCACCAACGGGGGGGACGAATACTGCGGCAGGGTGATCAAGGCGGCCCTGGAGGGCCTGGCCTGGAGCCCCTCTTCCACGGACCTCAAGGTCATCTTCATCGCAGGGAACGAGCCCTTCTCCCAGGGGGCGGTGGATTTTCGCGCCAGCTGCACCGGCGCACGGGCCAAGGATGTCACCGTCCACACCATCTTCTGCGGTGCCTACCAGGAAGGGGAATCCACCCACTGGGCCGAAGGGGCCCGCCTGGGGGGAGGCACCTACATGAGCATCGACCACAACCAGAAGGTCGTGCATATCCCGTCCCCCCAGGACAAGGAATTGGATCGCCTGGGCCTGGAGCTGAACAAGACCTACCTCGCCTTCGGTGCCACGGGGAGGGCGGCTGCAGCCAACCAGGTCGCCCAGGACTCCAACGCCAGCCTTGCAGGAGGCGGTGCCAGGTTCGAACGCGCCAAGGCCAAGGCCTCCAGTTTCTACACCAATGAAAGCTGGGACCTGGTGGATGCGGAGAAGAAGGGACAGAAGAAGCTGGAATCCATCGACAAGAAGGACCTGCCCAAAGAGATGCAGGCCATGAAACCCGAGGAAGCCCGCGCCTATGTGGATGCCAAGGCCAAGGAGCGCAGCGAGCTCCAGGCCAAGATCCGCACCCTCAGCGCCGAGCGCGATAAGTTCGTGGCGGCCCAGCGGAAGGAACTCGAGGCCAAGGGGGGTGCCAAGACCCTGGATGCGGCCATGGTGGAGGCCCTCCTAAGGCAGGCCAAGGCCAAGGGGTTCATGGGCAAGTAATCCTTCCTGCAGATCATCGGCCGAAACGGCCCGTTCAACCTATCCCAGCGGATCAATAACCAAGGGTTCGTGCGGCGCGCTATGGTGGGGGACCTTTCCGAGGTCCCCCATGCCCGCACTCTGGTGGTTGGTCGCTTCCCTGGCCCTGCTGGTGATCGAAATGGTCACCCCAGGGCTCTTCTTCTTTGCCTGCCTGGCCGTGGGTGCCCTGGTGGCTTCCCTGGCGGTCTGGCTGGGGGTGGGTCATGGCGCGTCCTGGGTGGTCTTCTTCGGGAGTTCCACGGCCCTGATCATGACCGTCGCCCCCCTCGCCCGCCGATGGCTGAAGCGGCTCCCCCCCAGCCCCGTGGGCCTGGATGCCCTGGTGGCAGCGGGCATCCTCAGCCCTGAACGCCGCATTCACATCTTGTCATCCTCGCAGGGGTAATACCGGCATTACCACCCGCCTCTCGTTTTTCCTTTGGCCCTCTTTTGCTTCCTCGCCTCATGACGCTGCTCCCCATCCTCGCCCAATTGCCAGGAAAAGTAAGCGGGGCGGCCGTCCACCTCGGTC
>CAZPUI010000956.1:0-2108 GCA_964589695.1 uncultured Solibacteraceae bacterium
CCACCAACACAGGAACCAGCACCCTCAAGCGCTACATCAAGGTGGTCTATGCCCCGGGGACCACCGGTGGGACGGGCACCTACAACCTCAAAGCAACCTTCTAGGGATTCGCACCCGCCAGGCCCCCCTTCATCCCACCGCCGGTTGAGGACCCACCCCCACCGGGCCATGCTTGGCCCGGTGGGGGTGGGCGCAATGGTACGCAAATGCCTGGGCTTCGGAATGATCACGATCCTGGCCTGCAGTGGGCGGGAGGACACTCCGCTTCCGGTCGTTCAGGTCGTGAACTCAGCCCACTACACCGTCAGCCTGGAGGATGGCCTTCCGATCCAGGTGGCCCAACCGATCCTGGATCGCCTGGAAGGTGAGCATGCGCGCATCACAGAAAGCCTGGGGGTCACCCCGGACACCAGGGTCACGGTGCGGGTCTGGAGGGAGGAAGGCCCCTTCCTGGCGCGCATGGAACGGGATCTCGGGACGCGCTACCCCGGGGCAGGAGGCTATGTCACGGGCCCCACCGAAGCCCGGGTGCTCCACCAATCCCGGTCGCCCCAGGTTGCCCTGCATGAATGTGCCCATGCCCACAGCCTGCGGATCAATCCTGGCTTTGCCAACACCCCCCGCTGGCTGTGGGAGGCGGTGGCCATCTTCGAGGCCGGGGAATTCATCGCCCCTCGCACCCTGCCCTACCTGGTGGCCGACCAGTTTCCCACCCTCCAGGACCTGAACAACTTTCCCGGTGCCGAAGGCCGCAAGACCTATGAGGTTGGCTGGCTGCTCGCAGCCTTCATCCGGGAGGGGTGGGGACTCCAAGCCTACCGAGAGCTCATTCGCACCCGTGGCGACCTGCCCGGAGTCCTTGGATTGACGGAATCCTTGTTCCATCAGCAGTGGAGGAACTGGGTGAAGGCGACGTACCTGGCACGACCGACCCCGCGGCATCGCCCCCGAGGGTCGGGGACGGCCCCTGCCTACCCATCACACTGAATAATTCAATCACGGTCCGTCACAACCTCGCCGCGCCCCAGTCCAGGGAGGGTTCGAGCCCTCTGCAGGCAGCCACCCCCTCCCATCGAAGGTCCGCCGCCCCTTCGGGAGGCTCTGGGTGCGCATCGGCGGTGTCCGTTCAAAGGCCCCCAGCCCTTGGTACCCCCTGGTCCAGACGGGTGCCAGTCGCCTTGAGCCTCCGTAAAATTCATCCCGCTCGTTTCCATCGCCCTGGTCGCCTTCGCGATCCCAGCCCTGGCCCAGGAGCCCGATGCGGAAGTTCACAGGGATCACACCCTCCCGACGTGCATGCCCGGTGTTCGGTGATGCCGTGGGCTCCCGGGACTTGACCATTCCGTACGCAACCGTATTGACATGCACCTCCCGCGCCCTATCCTCAGGGCATAACCGATGAACAGCGTTGACCTGCTGGGTGTTGCCCACCCCTGGCCGGTGGCCTGGAGGCCCACCGGCGTGGAACACCCCGCAGCTCCGCAGGAATCAAGCATCGCGTGCAACGGGAGCGACCCCCTGGGGCCGCCGACAGAGCCCCCGGGTGGGGCGTGAGAGGCATGTCGCATGAGAAAACACTTTTCCTTGATCGCCCTCCTTCTGGGATGGCTGCTCTGCCTTCCCTCCTGGGCCCAGACGGACTGGAAACGCATCGGAGGCGGAGAGCTGAAAATCCTGAATGCGGAACTCCAGGCGCCCAAGGGGGGCCTCCCCAGCCTCGTGCCCCTGCGCCGAACGGAGGTGGTAATCCAGGTCCGGGGGTTCATGGCCGAGGTGGAGGTGAGCCAGCACTTCGCCAACAGCCTGGACCGGCCCATCGAGGCCGAATACGTCTTCCCCCTGCCCCATGAAGCTGCGGTCCATGCCACGGAAATGCGCGTGGGCAGCCGGATCATCAAGGGGCGCATCGATCGCCGAGCCGCGGCGCGGCAGGCCTACGAACAGGCCCGGGACACCGGGCGCAGGGCCAGCCTCCTGGAACAGGAGCGCCCCAACGTTTTCACCCAGTCCGTGGCCAACATCGGCCCCAAGGAGGAGATCCAGGTGGTGCTTCGGTACGTGGAGCCCCTGGCCTACATGGATGGAGCCTACCATCTGGTGTTCCCCAT
>CAZPUI010000957.1:0-2107 GCA_964589695.1 uncultured Solibacteraceae bacterium
GACAGCCGGGAAATGCCGGACGACGGCCACCTCTACGTGCCCCATGTCCTCCACGACCTGTGGAAGGCCACGGGGGGCCAGTCCGTGGTGGTGACGGATGTGGGCCAGCACCAGATGTGGGCGGCCCAGTACTACCGCCACGAAAGGTCCCGAGGCCTGCTCACCAGCGGTGGCCTGGGCACCATGGGCTTCAGCCTCCCCGCCGCCCTCGGCGCGGCCCAGGGCCTTCCGGGCACCCCGGTGTGGGCCGTGGTGGGGGACGGTGGCTTCCAGATGTGTCTGCGGGAGCTGGCCCTCCTGGCCCGGGACCGCCCCAACCTCAAGGTGGCCGTCATGAACAACGGCTTCCTGGGCATGGTCCGGCAGTGGCAGGCCTTCTTCTACGACAAGCGCTACTCCGCCACGCCCCTGCTCAGCCCCGACCTCCTGACCTTGGCCGCGGCCTATGACCTTCCCGGCCTCCGGATCCGCACCCGGGCCGACGTGGCCCCCGCCCTGCAGGCCGCCCTGGCCACGGACGGCCCCATGCTCCTGGAGTTCGTGGTGGAGAAGGAGGATTCCGTCTACCCCATGGTTCCCTCGGGGGCCGCCCTGGATCAGATGATCCGGCGGCCGGCTTGCGAAATGGCTGCGCCATTTCGCAAGGGGTAAAGGCGGCAACCCCGGGTTCCTTGGCTTTGCCACCGAGGATTTGTCCGTGTGCTTTTCTCCGTGTGCTTTTCTCCGTGTGCTTTTCTCCGTGTCCTCATGCCACGCATGCGTGACATCTCCGTGTTTCATCCCTTGTCATTTGGAGTCCCCATGTCCCCCCGTCTTTGGTTCAACGGTCGTCTCGTACCTGCCTCGGAGGCGCCGGCTTCGGTGCTGGCGCCGGCCCTGCACTATGGTTTGGGGGTCTTTGAAGGGATCCGGTCCTACGCCACCCCGGAGGGGCCTTCCATCTTCCGGCTTCGGGAACACATGGCGCGCATGGCCAAGGGGGCGGAGGTCCTGGGCATGGCCTTCGATGAAGACCAGTGCGCCCAGGCCTGCCTGGAGGTGCTGGCGGACAGCGGCTTCGGGGACGCCTACCTGAGGCCCCTGGCCTTCTTCGGGGGAGGCACCCTGGGGTTGGATGTGGACGCCCATCGCACGGACCTCATGGTGGCGGCCCTGCCCTGGGCCAACCACCTGGGGGCAGCGGCGGCCCGGGGGGTGCGGGCCCTGGTGTCGGATTACCGGCGCAACACCGCACGGTCCATCCCGCCCCTGAAACTCTGCGGCGCCTATGTCAATTCCATCCTGGCCAAGCGGGCCGCCAGCCGCATGGGCTTCGAGGAGGCCCTCTTCGTGGATGACCAGGGTTATGTGGTGGAGGCCACGGGGGAGAACGTCTTCATGGTCAAAGGTGGCCAGGTCACCGCCGTCTTCCACCCCGACGCCCTGGCGGGGATCACCCGCCGCACGGTGCTGGAGCTCACGGGAGCCCTTTCGCGGGCCGTGACCCTGACGGAACTCCAGGAGGCGGATGAGGTCTTCCTCACGGGCACCTCGGCGGAGATCACGCCCCTGGGGGCCCTGGGGGACCGCACCTGGGCCGTGGGCCCCGTGACCCTGGAACTGCGGGAGCGCTACATGAAGGTGGTGCGGGGCCAGGATCCCACCTGCGAACACTGGCTGTCCCGTCCCCAGGGCGTGCTGGCGTGAACCACTTCCTCGAGCGGGTCCTCCGGGCCCGAGTCTACGATGTGGCGGTGGAATCCCCCCTGGAACCCGCCCCCCTGCTCTCCCGGCGCCTGGGCTGCGAGGTGCTGCTGAAACGTGAGGACCTCCAGCCCGTCTTCTCCTTCAAGCTGAGGGGCGCGTACAACCGCATGGTCCAGCTCCCGGAGGCCGTCCGGGCCCGGGGGGTGGTGGCCGCCAGCGCCGGCAACCACGCCCAGGGGGTGGCCCTGGGGGCCCAGCGCCTGGGGTGCCGGGCGGTGATCGTCATGCCCCTCACCACCCCCCGGATCAAGGTGGAGGCCGTGGCGGCCCGGGGGGCCGAAGTGGTGCTCCACGGGGACAATTTCGATGAAGCCCTGGCAAGGGCTCGGCAGCTGCAGGACGCCGAAGGTCTGGCCTTCAT
>CAZPUI010000958.1:0-2104 GCA_964589695.1 uncultured Solibacteraceae bacterium
TGACCCATCTTCAGGCCCTGGATTTTGTGGCGGTTCTCGAAGAGCTCGATGCAGCTCTCGGCCACCACGTCCATGTGCAGGTTCGTGTAGACCCGGCGGGGGATGGTGAGGCGCACGAGTTCCAGCTTGGGGCGGTTGTTCTCACCGGTACGAGGGTCGCGGCCGGCGCTCACGATGCCGCGCTCCATGGCCCGCACGCCGCTGTCCACGTAAAGGGCGGCGGCCAGGGTCTGGGCGGTGAAGCTGTCCTGGGGGATGTGGGGCAGGAAGTTGGTGGCATCGAGGAACACGGCATGGCCGCCGATGGGCAACATGATGGGCACCCCGGCGTCGATGAGCTTCTGGCCGAGGTACTCCACCTGGCGCACACGGCTGGCGATGTAGGCATCCTCCACCATCTCGCGCATGCCCTGGGCCAGGGCCTCCAGGTCACGACCGGCCAGGCCACCGTAGGTGGGCATGCCCTCGAAGACCACCACCAGCTCCTTGGCCCGCAGGGCGAAGGTGTCGTCGTTGGTGGCCAGGAAGCCGCCGATGTTCACCAGGTTGTCCTTCTTGGAGGACACGGTGCAGCCGTCGGCGTAGGACATGATCTCCCGGAAGATGTCCTTGATCTTCTTGTCCTTGTAGCCCTCTTCCCGCTGCTGGATGAAGTAGGCGTTCTCCACCGCCCGGGTGGCGTCGAAGATCACCGGCAGGCCGTACTTGTCGGCGAAGGCCTTGAGTTCCCGAAGGTTCGCCATGGACACGGGCTGTCCACCGGCCATGTTCACGCATGGGGCGATGTTCAGGTAGGCGATCTGCTCGGGGCCCACCTCGTCCACCAGCTTCTGCAGCTTGCGGATGTCCACGTTGCCCTTGAAGGGGTGGATGAACTTGGTGTCCTTGGCCTCGTCGATGATGCAGTCAAAGAAGACGCCCCCGGCGCGCTCCACGTGGGCGCGGGTGGTGGTGAAGTACATGTTCATGGGCACGTACTGGCCGGGGCGGATGCGGATCTGGCTGGTGAGGTGCTCGGCGGCCCTTCCCTGGTGGGTGGGAATGAGGTGCTTGAAGCCGTATATCTCCCGCATGGTGGCTTCCAGGGTGTAGAAGCTGCGGGCGCCGGCGTAGGACTCGTCGCCGATCATCATCTTCGACCACTGCACATCGGACATGGCGGTGGTGCCGGAGTCCGTGAGCAGGTCGATGTACACATCGTCGCTCTTCAGCAGGAAGGTGTTGTAGCCGGCCTCGCGGATGGCGCGCTCCCGGTCCTCGCGGGTGGTGGACTTCAGGGCTTCGACCATCTTGATCTTGTAGGGCTCGGCAATGGTGCGGGTCTTCATGGGATTCCTCTCGAAAGGGATGATTGGCCTAAGGCAAGTGCACCGAGCGCGTCGGCTGCACGGACGGTTTCCATCGCAACGGCTAGACAACGAGTGTCCAGCAACAGACGTTTTTCGCCGGGCGGCCCCAGGGCCGCCCCATTCTGAAAGTGGCCGTGGACAGGCCCCAGGCCTCCCACGCACTCAAGGCCACTTTCAGACGCGCTAGGGCTCGTCCGCGGGGTACAGGGGCAGCAGCTCCTCCCGGCTCCTGGCCGAGGAGCACCACCTGGGCGCGTTGTCCTTCGGGACGGCGTGCATGGACCCCTACCTTGAGGGGAGATTCTGAACAACGATCCTTGCGTCTTCAAGCCCTCCAGGCTCCGGATGTGACCGGCGCCCTATGCCCTTGATCACACCCCTCCCCGTTGGCCGTTGCCACGTTTCCATTGGTCGGAGGATGCCTTGGGTCACGCCCCTCCACGTCTATGCTGGTGCCTCCCCATTAGGAGTCCCCCCATGCTGCACCGCAGATACCTTCCCCTCACTTGCCTGGCGCTGGCACTGATCACCGGGTGCATGCCTGGTCTCGCCCAGCAGGCCCCGAAGAAGGCCCCCGCCAAGAAGGTCGCCACGACGGCCTCTGGCACCCAAAAGGCCCCCGAAAAGGTCACCTCCGTGGAGGGCATCACCGAATACCGCCTGGCCAATGGACTTCGGGTGCTGCTCTTCCCCGATCCCTCCAAGCCCACCATCACCGTGAACATCACCTACCTCGTCGGTAGCCGGCACGAGAA
>CAZPUI010000959.1:0-2101 GCA_964589695.1 uncultured Solibacteraceae bacterium
GGGCCGGGGGGGCCCTTTTCGGGGGGACGTGTGCTCTCCTGGGAGGGCCTCAGGCCCTTCCCCCTGCGTCTGCCCACCTTGGTGGCGGCGGAAATCGTGGCGGGGGTGGGGTCCATCAACTTCCTGCTCTTCGGGTTCCTGTCCCTGTGCTTCTTCGGTGGGGCTGCCCTCAAGATGCCTGCGCTGACGGTGCTCTTCCTGTCCCTATGGTTGTGGCGGGGGCGGCTCCAGATCCTTTGCGTGCAGTTGGCGGGGGGCTTGGCCATGGCAGCCCTGCGGAAACTGCGTTTAGTGCTGGTGTTCTTCCTGATCCTGGCGGGGCTGGTGCCTTCCTTGCTGTCTCCGGGTTCCAAGGCCTCCCGAGGTGGGGCCCCACCCCAACCGAATGCCGCGGTGGTGGCGCAGGTGCGGGCCACTGGAGACCGGGTCCTGAAGATCGGAGCCTTCCTTCCCGGCACCCAGGCGGTGGTGGGCGGTTTGGAGGTCCGCCAGGGGAAGGTCCTTTCAGGCCTGGGGAGGCAGGTCTACCCCTGGGTGGCCCTGGCCCTGTTGACCCTGGGCACGGGCTGGCTCCTGGGTTCCGAGGGGCGTCAGGCCCAGGGAGGTCAGCGTCGAGTCACCTCCAAGGACCCCGAGCGGCTCTGGTCCTGTGGCCATGCGGCGGAAGGTCTCGGGAGGCTTCACTTCAAGTGTCTGCTGGGCAGCTACCTGGGGCGTTTCGCCTTCATCCTGCCCGTGGTCTGCCTGGTTTTGTTCAGCGGCCCCCTGCGAAGCCGGGGGTGGGCAGGCGACTGGGCTTTCCCCATGAGCCTGGCCTACGTCCTGGTGGGCATGAACACCATGTTCTACAACCAGTTCGGTCTGGATCGGCACGGTATCAAGAGCCTCTTCCTCCTGCCCCTGCGGGGAAGGGATCTGCTGCTGGGGAAGGCCTTGGCGCTGGCGACCTACGCCGCCATGCTCGCCGCCCTCACCCTGGTGGTGAATGTGGTGGCCCTGCGGTACACCCTCCAGGGAATCTTGGGAGGTTTGGCCATCGCGGCGGCCTTTCTCCCTGTGAACTTGGCGGTGGGCCAGTGGGCCAGCGTCTGGATGCCCCGCTCCATCGTCTGGGACCAGCTCAAGGGCAACAACCTGCCCACGGCGGTGGCCTTCATCAGCATCGGCGTCTCCATCGTGCTGCTCGGGATCCTGGGGGGGGTCTATGCCCTGCTGGCCTGGCTGGTGCCCCTGGCGGCGGTGCCCGTGCTCCTGGGGATGGCGGCCGGACTATGGGTCGCCTACCTGCGTCTGGGGCTGCCGGAGCTGGGGGCGTACGTGGACAAGCACCGGGAGCGGCTCCTGCACGCCCTGGAGGCTTGACCATCCGCACACGCTTCTTTCATGGTGAAGGCTGGAGGTTCCCATGGCGGCAGCCCAGCGGCTCGATGTCCATCTGTTCGGTCCCGGCCTGGTGGGGGGGACCCTTCTGGACCAGATCCGGGACCAGCACGCCGGGTTGTTGGACCGGGGCCTGGACCTGAGGGTGACCACCCTGGCGGATGTGGGGGGCCTGGTGCATGCCCCCGAGGGTTTGGATCTGGAGCGGTGGCGGGAGCTGCAGGCCTCGGCCCTGGCGCCCATGGACGCCGACGCCTGGTTGCGGTTGGTGGGCGGCAGCGAGCATCCCGGGGTCATGGTGGACTGCACCTCCGCCGCGGCCCTTCCGGAACTGTATTTGAAGGCCTTCGATGCGGGTCTCCATGTGGTGGCGGCCAACAAGAAGGCCAACAGCGGCTCCATGGCGGCCTACCGCGAACTGCGGCGGCGGGCCCGGGCCACAGGCAGGCGCTTCCTTTATGAAACCAACGCCGGGGCCGGGCTGCCCCTGGTGGACACCCTCCGAAATCTGGTACGCACCGGGGATCGGGTGATCCGCATCGAGGGCATTCTCTCGGGCTCCATGTCCTTCATCCTCGGCCTTCTGGCGGATGGCCTGCCCCTGTCCATGGCCGTGCGCACCGCCATGTCCAAGGGCTTCACGGAACCCGACCCCCGGGACGACCTGAGCGGTATGGATGTCATGCGCAAGGTGCTCATCCTGGCCCGGGAGGCGGGTCTT
>CAZPUI010000960.1:0-2101 GCA_964589695.1 uncultured Solibacteraceae bacterium
TCGGCGTGCTCGTACAGGTGGGTGCCATCGAAGGAGGCCAGACCATGGCCGTCCTCGGGGAAATGGGCGGGCACCCAGTCCACCAGGACACCGATGCCGTGCTGGTGCAGGGCATCCACGAGGTACCGGAAGTCGTCGGGATCGCCAAAGCGGCAGGTGGGGGCGAAAAGCCCCAGGGGCTGGTACCCCCAGGAGGCGTAGAAAGGGTGTTCCGAGACCGGCATGAACTGGACGTGGGTGAAGCCCATGTCCTCCACATAGGCCACCAGCTGGTCCGCCAGCTCGCGATAGGACAGGGACTGTCCAGGGGCACGGTGGCGCCAGGAGCCGAGGTGGAGTTCGTAGATGCTGATGGGCGCTTCCCGGCGGTTTGCCTTCCACCGCTCGGCCATCCAGGCCTGGTCCTGCCATTCATGGGTGCCCAGGCCCCGCACCACGCTGGCGGTTCCGGGGGCGGGCTCGCACTGGAAGGCGAAGGGATCGGCCTTGAGGGGCAGCCATTGACCATCGCCCCCCACGATTTCGAACTTGTAGAGGTCCCCCACCTGCACATGGGGGACGAAGATCTCCCAGATGCCCGAGCCCCGGTCGTGGTGCATGCTGTGGCGGCGGCCGTCCCAGCCGTTGAAGGTGCCCACCACACTGACCTTGCGGGCGCTGGGGGCCCATACGGAGAAGGCCGTACCCCGCACGCCGCCCCGTTCCTGGGGATGGGCGCCCATGACCTCATACAATCGGTAGTGACTGCCCTCGGCGTGGAGCCATCGGTCCAGTTCCCCCAGCACGGGGCCGAAGCGGTAGCAGTCCTCATAGACCACGGGTTCGCCGCCCCAGCCATGCACCCGGAAGACATAGGGGAAGGGATCACAGTCCTTGATCCACACTTCGAAGATGCCGGCCGAGTGTACGGAAACCAGGTCCGTGACCCACTCGCCGCTCTGGCGGGCCAGCAGTTCCACCCGGTAGGCACCGGGCAGGAAGGCCCGGACGAAGCAGTCGGCACGCATGGAATGCATCCCGAACCAGGCGCCTGGATCCGTCGTAAACCCCGCCAGGAAGGCTTCGGCGTCGAATCCGTAGGACGGATCATGGGACATGGACACTCCTGTGGACACTCCATTGTACGGGGTGGAGCCAGTGGATCCCGGATTCCTTCCCCAGGAAGTGCCCAAGGGTGGATTTTTTGCCAAAACTGGACCGAATGCGGATCCTTCCGATGGGAATGAAGAGTTGTCCATGACAGAAGCTATCCGACAGAAGCGGTTCGATGGCCCCGATCCTGATCCCAGGGTTGAGGAAACCTATGCTGAACTGCTGAGTCTGCTGCGACGGCTGAACATCCACTCCACCGGTGGCCAGGCCCCCAATCCCAAACCGTTCCTCAGGGCCCTGGGATCAGCTTCCTACGAGATGCGGCAGATGCTGTCCATCCGCGGCACCCGGGATGGGGCGGCGGCGGGGATCATGCGGCACCTGAAGGCCTTTGCCCTCAGCCTGGAGGATCGGCGGGAGGCTGTGCTCGCCTGCATGGATGCGGAACTGGAGAAAAGCCTCGATCACCTGGATCAGGCGGAACTGCCCCCCGAGGATCAGGTGGCGATGCTCCTGGCGGGGTTCGAGGCTCAGCCGGTGCTGGATTTCGAGGACTTCAAGAAGCTGGAAATCCTCTACTATTCCGGCAGCAGCGACGATGCCTCCGACGGTCGGGATGTGCGTCGCCGTTTTGACCAGGCGCGGTCCCTGCGGAACGCCCACGCTCGGAAGCATGTGCTGAAGCGGGTATCTGAAGCCCTGTTGCAGGAACCCCAATACTTCGCCCCCCTGGCCCTGGCGGCCCTGGCCCGGGATCCCTTCGGCGCCCTGGATGTGCTGCGGACACCACCCTTTGATGCGGCCCTTGGTGCAGTACCTGTAGGGCTGCGTCTGGACATGCTGGACCGTGTGGCCGCTTTTGGACCGGGCTTTGCGTCCACTGCCCTGGACCTCTTTGCCATTCCGCCGGACCCCGAGTTCCACCCCCGACTGCAGGCGGTCTTCGTGGCCGATTGCACCGAAGGTTCCAGCATTTTCGGCGTCTGTGCCTTCGAAGGGGTCCAGAATT
>CAZPUI010000961.1:0-1144 GCA_964589695.1 uncultured Solibacteraceae bacterium
CCACATGGGCCGTCCAGGCTGTGCCGATGGTGGGCTGGCCGGGCCTTTCCACCAGGAGCACCTTCAGGCCATTGGAAAGGGTGTGGGCCTGAATGGGGAGGGACTGGGCCCCCAAGAAGGGTGAGGCTAGCACCAGGGTCAGGGCAGCCAAGGGTCGTGGAACGGGCATCATGTTGCCTCCGGGGTCTCCGTGGTTGAAGTCATGGGAAGAAGGTTGGCAGGGCACGGATCTTCGATTCTGGGCGCGATGGCAGGAAGTTGAAGTCTAGATTCCTCCATGGCAGGGGTTAAGGGCTGCTTAAGAGAACCTTGCCCTGAAGCGCCCCCAGGTTCCCCGTGGACCACCGCGGGCCCATCCCTGGCATGCTGGTTCCTGCCTGCCATCTGGGGAACTGGATCATGAAACCAACCCTCCTGTTGATCCTTGCGTGCCTGGCCCTTGCCGGGGCCGACCTCCCCCGTCCCAAGCTGGTGGTGGTGATTTCCGTGGACCAGTGCACCCAGGAACTGGTGCAGCGCTGGATCAAGGACCTGCCTGGGGGCCTGGGCCAGTTGGTGCGGGAGGGGACGACCTTCAATGCCGCCTACCACGATCACGCCTTCACGGAGACCGGGCCGGGTCATTCGGTGATCCTCTCCGGACGCTTCCCAGGCCACACCGGCATCCCCGAAAACAAGTGGTGGGACCGCACCACGGGGAAGACGATCTACTGCGTGGAGGATCTGGCCACCCCCGTGGTGGGGGCCCCCACCCTCACGGGCGCCAGTCCCCAGCATTCCCTGGGCACGGCCCTGGGGGACTGGCTCCAGGCCCAGGTGCCCGGCAGCCGGGTCTTTGCCGTGTCCGGCAAGGACCGGAGTGCCGTGCTCATGGCGGGGCGCAAACCCACGGCGGTCTACTGGTTCGCGGGGGATTTCCGCTTCACCACGTCCACCGCCTATGCCAAGACCCTTCCCCCCTGGCTGGAGGTCCACAACCGAGAGCTGCAGCGGCGGTATCGGGACGAGAGCTGGGTCTGGACGCCCCTGGTATCCCATCTGGGGCAGGTGCGGATGGGGGATCTGGTGGCCGAGGGTGGAACCGTGCCCCTTGGGCTGCCGCGGCCCATCAAGACCGTGGGCATGCCCTTGGACGCCATCCTCG
>CAZPUI010000961.1:1154-2094 GCA_964589695.1 uncultured Solibacteraceae bacterium
CCCAGCCCCGTCTCCGACCAACGCATCCTGGAGACCACCGAGGCCCTCCTGGAGCAGGAAGGGCTGGGTCGAGGTCCGGGTGTGGACCTCCGGGCCCTGGGGCTCTCGGCCACGGACTACCTGGGCCACGCCTTCGGCCACGGGGGCGAGGAGATGCGGGACAACGTCCTGCGCCTGGACCAGCGCCTGGGGGCCTTCCTGGCCAAGGTCCGGAGTCGCGTACCCCATGCCTGGTTCGTGCTCACCGCGGACCACGGAGCCTCCGACGCCGTGGAGCGCCTGGGGGAGCAGCACGTGAAGGGTCGCCGACTCCATGCCCAGAAATTCCTGGAATCCATCCTCAGGGATCTGGAGGCCTGGAAGGTCGGGGCCTCGGCCCTGGTCTACCCGCACAATCCGATGATGCTCTACCTGCGGGAGGGCGCCCTGCAGGATCTGAAGCTGGATCGGGCCACGGCCCTCCAGGCCATCCGCAAGGTCCTGCTGGCCCGCCCCGAAGTGGCGGAGGTGGCCACGGCGGAGGAACTGGCCGGATGGAAGGAGACCCGCCAAGACCCCGCCGCCCTCAGCGTCAAGGGACGTCTGGCCCTCAGCTTCACCCCGGGCCGCTCCGGGGACCTGCTCATCGCCTACCAGCCCTTCACCTCCTTCAGTGCCCTGCCGAGTCTGACCGACCACGGCAGCCCCTGGGATTACGATCGGCGCGTGCCCTTGGCCTTCGTGGGGCCCTGGAAGGCGGAGCGAAGGGACGAGCCGGTGAGCATCGTGGACCTGGCACCCACCCTGGCCCATGCACTGGGGATCCGGCCCTCCGAAACCCTGGATGGGCGCATCCTGGAACTGCCTAAGAAATAGGGGTATCCCATGAAGGTGAGCACACCCGAGATCCTGGTGGTGGACGACGAGCCCCTCACCCGGACCCTGCTCCAGGGCCTTCTGA
>CAZPUI010000962.1:0-2086 GCA_964589695.1 uncultured Solibacteraceae bacterium
CAGGGCCACCCACACGATGCTCCAGATCACCGCCTCCCGCGCCGAGGGCGCATGGGCCTTGCGGTTGAAGACGCCAAGGTCCAGGGCCAGCATGAAGAAGATCACCACATGGAAGCCCAGCCAGGCATACCAGGGTGCAGATTCGAGAAGGGATTGGATCACGGGTCCTCCGGGCCAACCAGTCTACCTTGGGGGGGGAAGACCCAACCAAGGAGGGGGAACCACGTCCCCCACCGCCTGGTCGAACCATCGCCGGGAGGACGGCTATTTCGCCGCGTCAGCCCTGGGCTTGGCGTTCTTCACGTAGGTATCGAACCAGTTCAGCAGCTCAAAAACGAGCTGCTCGTTGGATTCACGGGCGGTATACCAGTGCGGTTCGTGGGGCAGCATGACCAGGCGCGTGATCCCACCGTTGCCCCGGATGGCCTCATACAGTTTGGTGGCCTGCAGGGGCGTGGTGCCAGGGTTGGCATCATCCGAGCCATGCATGATCAGGAGCGGGCTCTTGATCTTGTCCGCAAAGAAGAAGGTCGAGACATTGCGGTAGACCTCCGGGGCCTGCCAGACGGAGCGGCGTTCGCTTTGGAAGCCGAAGGGTGTCAGGGTCTTGTTGTAGGAACCGCTGGTGGCAACGCCCGCCCGGAACAGGGTCGAATGGGCCAGGAGGTTGGCGGTCATCAACGCGCCGTGGCTATGCCCCGTCACGCCGATGCGTTCAGGGTCCGCCACCCCGAGCTCCACGGCCTTGTCCACCGCGGCCTTCGCATTTGCAACCAGCTGCTCCATGTAGGTGTCGTAGGCATGCTTCGGGTCACCGACCACCGGGAAGGAGGCCATGTCGATGATGGCGTAGCCGGCCAGGAGCAACAGTCGGTAGTTGCCCAGTCGCGTGAAGGTGTACTGTGAGCCCGAGATCTGACCGGCCTTGGAGGGGTCGGCGTAGTCCAGCGGGTAGGCGTACAGGATGGTTGGGACGCGGGTGCCCTCCCTTTAGCCTGGCGGCGTGTAGAGGGTGAAGGAAAGATCCAGCCCATCCGCCCGCTTGTACTTCACCAGTTGCTTACGGATCTGGCGCACCGCGGGGGCGGGGTCGGGGAAATGGGTCACGGCCACGCGGTTGGAGCTGAAGGCGGCCTCCCCTTCAGCGGCCTTGGTGCGCCCGCCCAGGGCGCGGATGTGGACATTGGGCACATCCGCGGGTGACTGGTGCCAGGTGAAAAACTGGTTGGAACCCTTATCCGTGAAGGCAAGGAACCGCTCAAACTCGGTCTTTCCGCTCCGGAACAGGCGCTCGGTCTTCAAAGTTCGCAGGTTGAAGCGGTCGAGGAAGGGACGGTCACCCTCGGGGGAAGCACCTCCGCCTGAGAGGAAGATCTCATCGCCCTCCTGGTGGATCAGGGTCGTGCCGTTGGGTTGGCGACGGAACACGGGGTTGCCGGGATGGGCGTAGCGCCCGTCCATGGAGAGGTCCCAAAGCACCTTGGAAGGCTGCTTCGGATTGTCCGGGTTGATCATGGATGTTCGAAACCATTGACGGTTCAAGTCGTATTCACTGAGCAGGCCGACGCCCTTCTTCTCGGACAGCGACAGGTCGGCGAACCGCATTTCCGTGCGGAGCACTTCCTCGGCCTTGGCCGTAAAGGGGGCACTCAGCACCATGAGTTTGTCGCGGTGCGTGACCTTGGTGTTCCAATCCCCACCGTCCAAGGCCTCGGTCCAGAAAAGGGTCGCCGGGGCATCCTGTCGCCAGGTGAAGTCGCGGGGACCCATGGGTACACCGTGGACGGGAACCCGATCCGCCAGCGGCAAGGAAGCGATGGCCTGGACCTTCACTTCGGCAGGATTGGCCAGGTCCCAGACCTGCACGTCGCAGGGGAACCGCTCGTAGGTGGTGACGTAGGAGTACGGCTTGCGCAGGGAGGACACCAACAGATGCCGACCACCTGGGGCGGGTTCGACCTGGGTGTAGCGGTCCGGCGGCCCGATGGGTGTAACAGCGCCGGTGGTCGCATCCACCAGGGCGAGCTGGGAAGTGCCGTAAAAGTCGAAAAGGTCCTCGTCGTGGCGATTGTTCAAGGTATCGCGG
>CAZPUI010000963.1:0-2082 GCA_964589695.1 uncultured Solibacteraceae bacterium
GTCCAAGACCGTTCTCACACTCGATGACTCTGCAACCATGCGCAAGATGGTGAACTTCACCCTCTCCCGCGTCGGCTACACCGTGCTTGAGGCGACCGATGGACCGTCCGCACTCGAGCTCCTGCGCACCAAGCAGATCGACATGGTCATCACCGACATGAACATGCCCGGCATGGACGGCATCGCGTTCACCAAGAATGTGCGCGCCCTGGCCCACCATGCCCGCACCCTCCACCCCGCCAACCTCACCTTGGCCATCGGGGGTCGCTTCGACAAGGCGGAGGTGATGAAGCTCCTGGAGGAGACCCTGGGCACCCTAAGGCCGGGCCCCCAGGCGGTGAAGAACGCTCTGCCCCCGGTGAACACCCACCAGCCCAAACCGGGCCTCTACGTGGTGCACAAGCCCAATCCCCAAGGGAGGGTCACCTTCTCCCTACCCGGACTCAAGCGCAACGATCCCGACTGGGTGAGCGTCCAGGTCATGAACTTCATCCTGGGGGGCGACTTCACCAGCCGTCTGACCTACCTCATCCGCACCCAGGAGGGGCTCTCCTATTCCGTGGGCAGCGCCTTCACCCAAGGCGTCCACGAGCCGGGGATCTTCAGGTCCTCCTTCCAGACCAAGGCCCGCTCCGTGGCCTACGGCACCCGGCTCATGCTGGGGGAACTGAGGCGCATCCAGGAAGCCCCCGTCCCCGAGGCCGAATTGGCCAAGGCCAAGGGCGCCCTCATCAACAGCTTCCCGGCGAACTTCACCAGCGCCGAAGGGGTGGCCGGACTCTTCGCCCGGGAGGCCTACAACGGCTTCCAGGAGACCTACTGGACCTCCTTCCGGGATCGGGTGAAGGCCGTGACCCCCGCGGAAATCCAGCGGGTGGCAAAGAAATACCTGCCCCTGGACAAGCTGGTGGTGCTGGTGGTGGGGGACAAGGACTCCATGGAGACCGGGGACACCAAGGACCACCCCGGGAAACTTTCGGAGGTGCTGCCCCTGTCTGTGACGCAGCTGCCTCTGTGGGATCCCATGACCCGCACCCCGCTCAAATAGGAGCAACCATGGCCAC
This sequence comes from uncultured Solibacteraceae bacterium, assembly GCA_964589695.1. Lineage (GTDB taxonomy): Bacteria > Acidobacteriota > Holophagae > Holophagales > Holophagaceae > CAZPUI01. The sequence continues at coordinate 1,065 of CAZPUI010000963.1, forward strand.
CGAACTCGCCCCCATCGTGAAGAATTTCCGGGACCACTGTGCCCTGGCCGGTCGCCGGGTCTGCACCGTGGGGGCGGGGGGTGGCCAGCTCGTGGACGTCTACCACGACGCCGCGTGGATCACCGCGGTGGATATCGATACCGGGGCCCTGGCCAAACTCGGAAACGTGCTGGAAGCCCGGGGCCTCGCAGCGCGAAGCACCCTGGTGGCCCAGGATTTCCTGGCCCACACCGAACCCGCCGACCTGGTGGTCTTCGAATTCAGCCTGCACGAAATGGAGGACCCCGCCCGGGCCCTGGCCCATGCCCTGGCCCTGGCACCCGAGGTCTTCATCTACGACCACGCCCCGGGGTCGCCCTGGGCCTGGCAGGTCCTGGAGGAGGACAAGGTCCGCCGGAGCTGGGCCGCCCTGGAAGCCCGAGCCGGCCTCCAGCACTGGACCTTCCAGTGTGAGCAGTCCTTCGCCCACCGATCGGAGCTGGAGGCCAAGGTGCAGAGCCAGGGACCCGAGGCCCTGCGCAGGGCCGCGGGGTTTTCCCTGGAGGAGCCCATCAGGATCGAAATGGGTTACTTTTGCGCCCGGTTGGGTCGGAGCTGACCGATGGGGGCGGTAAGCCCCCGCCGCCTCCGACCGCACGCCCCTCCGAATCGCCCTGGCGACGTCGCGTGGGTTCCTGCCCCTCGGACCGGAGCACCACTCACAGGAAGGCCCTGCAGACTTTCTCGGCGGCTTCCAGCAGCTGGCTGACCTCGGTCACCCGTGCCTCCAGGGACTGGGGTGGGAGGTCCTGGGCCTCCAGCTCCAGCGACCGGCAGCAGGTGGCCAAGTCCCGGAAGCCCAGGGTGGCGGCGTTGGACTTAAGGTCGTGGACATCCCTGGCCAGGGTCAGGGGATCCTGGGCTGACAGGGCGAGGTGCATACGGGACCGGCGCAGCTCCGCATCCTGCAGGAACAGTTCCAGGAACGTCCGCAGGGCCTCTCGGCCACCCAGGGCCTTGGCGACGCCCTCCCAGCCGG
>CAZPUI010000964.1:0-2077 GCA_964589695.1 uncultured Solibacteraceae bacterium
CCGAAAGCCTTCCGGCGGGCGGCCACCAGCGGGATGTAGCGGGCCTGGTTGTCCCGGTCCCGGACTTCCATGACATCGGAGGTGGCCTGGTAGACCCGCACGAAGCGGAAGGCCGTCCCATGGGTTGCCAGGCGGGCCTCCACATCCCGGGCGAGTTCGGCGCAGCCGGCGCCCACCATCTCCCAGCGGCCTTCCTCCAGGGTGACTTCCACGTGGCCCACCGCACGATCCCGGACCATCACCTGGAAGTGGTACACGGGCAGGGGCCGCACCGCTGCGGTGAAGTCCGCGCCGGAGAGGACCTCCTGGGGATGCACGGTATGAACCTGATAGCCCACCCCGAGGCGGGCGACCTTCAGCTCGGAGATATCCTGGATCGAGAAGATGAAGTCCGGAGGCAGGGTGCCCTCGGGGATTTCCCTCTGGAGCTCGGTCACCAGGGCGCGGAATCCCAGCTCCGCCGCCAGCCTCTGGGTGACATGGGAGGTGGGGAGCGGCCGAACTTTGGGGCGGGCCTCGTCCTGGGCGTTCAGCAGCCCGGTGAGGGCCAGCGTGGCGATCAGGGTGGGGAAGCAGCGTGGTGTTTGCATCATGGCCTCCAGGAAGGGTGAACGTCGCCAAGCAGGGCTGACCCTGCCTTCGGGTGCTGCCTCGAAACGCCCCTGGGGGGCTCGGGATCAGGCTCGCGCTCTGTATTCACGGATCGGCGATCGGGCCCTTGTGGAGAGGTCCACTTCCTGAAAAAAAGGCCAACCACTTGGTAGGCCCTTCAGGTGCCGATGTGGATGCCGCGACGAGGCCACACGGTGGTGTCGGGCCCTACACACCGGGATCCCAGCGCGCCAGGATGCCTCGGGTCGCCGTCTTACGGGGCGGTCTGTGGGGTGCGACGGGCAGTAAGGGAGGAATCCGCTGGCTATCGAGCGCCCTGAAACCCTCTCAACGCCCGTGCGTCATCGCGTGGTTGTGCCTGCTTCCCACCCGCGGGTGGTGGCGCGAAGGCGAACCCCTCCCAGGGGCCCCACCACCAGGACCTTCGCCCCCTGGCCCTCCAGGTGCTGGACCACTTTCGGGTGGGGAAAGCCGAAGCTGTTGTCCCGGGCGGCGGTGATGAGGGCCACCTGGGGTCGAAGGGCCTGGAGCCATTCCGGGGTGCTGGCACTGGCGGCCCCGTGGTGGCCGGGCTTCAGCAGCCGGTTCCAGGGGCCCCCTCCAGGATCCCCCAGGTCCAGGAGGTCCCGCTCCTGGGTGGCCAGGGCGTCGCCCATGAGCCAGAGTTCGCGATCCCGCCATCGCACCCGCAGCACCAGGGAAATGGCATTGGCATCGGGGAGGTCGAAGGGCTTGGGGGGCCAGCGCGCGTCGAAGCGGGCTTCGGCACGGGTCCAGGTGTCCCCCCGCAGGGTGGGGTCCGCGGCCCTCCAGAGGGCTTCCGGGGCGAAGGGCCCCCAGGCCTCCTCCGGGTGCACCAGGTCCGCCCGGCGGGTGGACGCCATGGGGCGCAAGCGGGCCAGGGTGGCCCAGCCCCCGGCATGGTCCCCGTGGGGGTGGCTCAGCACCAGGTGCAGGGGTTCCCGCACCCCCCGGCGGCTCAGCACCCGGGCCACGCGACGGGCGGCCCAGGGGCTGGGGCCCGTGTCCACCAAGGTGGCGTCCCCTCCGGGAATCCTCAGCAGCAGGGCCTCCCCCTGGCCCACCTCCACGGCCTCCAGCTCCAGGGTGTCCACGGAACGCCCCAGGCCTCCCGTGGCCAGCAGTCCAAGGGAAACCCCCACCAGGACCAGGCTCAGGGCCCGGGTGTGCCATAGGCGGGCCTGGGCCTGGGCCAGGGCCAGCCAGCCCAGCGCCAGGGCCACCCAGGGCCCGACCTGGGCCGTGGCCAGGGGCTGGATGCGGGCGAACATGGGTACCAGGGTCGTGCCCGACCAGGCCAGGAGGTGCGCCAGGCCCTGGACCAGACCGGGGATGGGGAGGAGGGTGAGGGCCAGGCAGAGGGGGGTCAGAAGGGCCACCAGGGGGAGCACCAGCAGGTTGGCCGGAATGCCCCAGAGGGGTGCCCCCCCATGGAAGAGGGCCA
>CAZPUI010000965.1:0-2072 GCA_964589695.1 uncultured Solibacteraceae bacterium
GGCCTGTCCTCTGCCCGGGGCTTCGGCCAAGCTGCTGGTGGTGCTGGTGGATGTGACCCAGTTGCGGCACCTGGAAACGTTGCGCAAGGACTTCGTGGCCAATGCGAGCCATGAACTCCGCACCCCGGTTGCCTCCATACGCTCTGCGGTGGAAACCCTCCAGGGAGCCGGGGACGATCCTGAGGCCGCCAACACCTTCCTGGCCATGATCGAACGGAACGCCAAGCGCCTTCAGCAACTGGTGGAAGACCTCCTGGATCTCTCCCGCATCGAGTCCCGGGAATTGCGGCTTCGGATGGAATCCGTGGATCTGGGAGGTTTTGCCACCCAAGTGCTGTCCTCCTTCTCTCGCCAGGCGGAAGAGAAGGGCATGGCTCTGGATGCGGGTCCCCGGGCCCAGGGGGTGCTGGTGCAGGCCGACCGTAGGGCCCTGGAGCAGGTGCTGGCGAACATGGTGGACAACGCGGTGAAGTATGGCCTCAGGGGTGGCCGGGTCCGCATCAATGCCGTCCAGGAAGGGGCTGTCGTGAGGGTATCGGTCACGGACGATGGCCCTGGGATCGCCCCGGAGCACCTGCCCCGGCTCTTTGAACGATTCTTCCGGGTGGATGCTGGACGCTCCCGGGAACTGGGTGGGACGGGTCTTGGCCTCGCCATCGTCAAGCATCTGGTGGAGGCCATGGGCGGCCGCATCCAGGTCGACAGCGAACCCGGACGGGGCACCCGGTTCCAGTTCACCCTGAACGCTGCGCCGCACTGAATGCTGGGGAAGGACTCAGAACCTGATCGCCAATGACCTTGGCGAGGGCCTATTCGAGGGGCAGAGGGCAGAACCATATGGCCAGACTCACACCCACAAGGATGAGCAGGAGTTCCAGGGGGCCGATGGCCCTCCTGTCCTCGGGGTGGGAGATCCTGGAATCATTCATTCTGGAGCCGAACAACGTGGAAAGGACCATGGCAGCAACCCATTCGACCGCCCACCACAGGGCTGTGTGCCCCAAAGGTACGAATTGAAAGCGTCAAACCGGTGACATTCAGGCAACATTCCGCCGGGTTTCTGCCCCAAATCTGGCCCTTTGGGTAGATGTCACACGGCTGTCACACAACCGCAGTACGCTTACCCTGGGTTCGACGCTGGGAGGATCCCGAAGGCCGGACCCATTGAGGTGCCTGGTTGCGTTTCAAGTCCTGCGTGAACGGCTTGGGGCGGAGTCGGGGCCTCCATGGAGGAGCTTTGCCTTGATCAGACCCAACACGCCCCACCTGGAAGCCCAGCTCCAGAACGACATGGATCTCATCCGGTCCGGGATCCTGCGCATGGCCGCCCTGGACGCCAAGTCCCTGGGGTGGGCGCTGCAGTCCTTCGTCAACCGGGATCGACAGCTTGCGTACTCCGTGATCCTGCGGGACCAGGAGGTGGACCAGTCCGAAACCGAACTGGACAAGCTCTGCCTGGCCTTCCTCCTCCGGCACCAGCCGGTGGCGGGCAACCTCCGGTTCGTCTATTCCGCCAGCAAGATCGTGAAGGAACTGGAGCGCATCGGTGATTATGCGGAAAGCATTGGTCGCCAGGTTCTGCCCCTGAGTTCCATGAACCTCTCGGTGCCCACCGAAGGGTTCCAGGAACTGGCGGGGCAAGCCATTCTCATGCTCCACAACGCCATTCATGCCTTTGTGGAGGGGGACGCGAACCTGGCCCGGGCTACCATGTCCGCGGAGCGTCAGGTGCGGGAACAGCGGGATGTCCTCACCGCCCACATCCAGGCTTGGCGGGACCAGGGCCGCATCGCCAACGACGCCTTCGGGCCCCTTACCACGGTGGTGCGCCGCTTCGAACGGGTGATGGAGCAGGCCATCAACATCTGCGAAGAAACCAGCTACTCGGTCACCGGCGAGTATCTCAAGCACCAGCCCCGGCAGGGGTACCGGGTGCTTTTCGTGGGCAGTACCAATGGTTGCGTGAGCCAGATGGCTGAGGCCATCGCCCGACAGAAGGCCTATCCCAAGCTGACCTTCTCCAGTGCCGGGGTGAGCAGGGTGATCAGCAGGAACGGTGCCAGGGCGTTGCC
>CAZPUI010000966.1:0-2051 GCA_964589695.1 uncultured Solibacteraceae bacterium
ATCGTTGAGGCGGGGTTCGATGTTGCGGGCGCAGAACTGGCGGAGGAGGTGGGCCTCAGTGCCCGCCGGGTCCGGCAGATCGTTGCCCGGCTCCGGCGGAGGTAGCCATGGACATTCTCATCACCACCCACCCTGAACTGGAGCGCTTTGTGGAGCTGCTGGGGGATGTGGCCAAGCGCCAGGTGCCCTTTGCCACCTCCAGGGCCCTCAACGAAACCCTGCTCTTCGCTCAGGCCCAGGTGCGCCGGGAACTGCCCCAGCACTTCAAGATTCGCAGCACCTGGGTGTCCCGGGGCATCCAGGTGCGCCTGTCCACCAAGCGCAGCCTCACAGGCTTGATCTTCTCCCGGGACCCCTTCATGGCCCTGCAGGAATTCGGCGGCCGCAAGGATCGGCGGGGCCCCCAGCAAGCCATCCCCTTCGCCATCCGCGGCCCCGAGGGCCAGCAGAAAACCTTGCGCAGCCGCTGGCCCGGACAGCTCATGGACCGGGAAAAGGCCTTCGAACTCCGCACCGACAGCCGTGTGGGCCTCGTGTTGCGTAAGACCGGGCGCCGCCGGAACGAGGTGCTGTATGTCCTCCTGGGCAAGGCCATCCGGATCAAGCCCCGTTGGAACTTCCGCGCCAGGGTCGAGCAGATTGCCAACCAGGTATTCCCCCTGGTGTTCAAGTCCGAACTGGCCTCAGCCCTCCGCACAGCCCGGGCGAGGTTGTCATGAATGAACATGCAAAGACACCCTGCATACCGCATCTCCATGCAAATCGGGTCCTTCCCCATGCACTCTCCCGGGGGTGCCGTGCGCCGCGGCATTCGGCCAGACAAACCCCAAAATCGGGCTTCCCCATCTTCCCGGGTTAAACCAGTGATTATCCATATTGACCTCGACAATCTCAGCACCAAGGACCTCGCCCAGTTGTTCAGAGTCTCGGATCGGGCGGTGCGCGGATGGGCCGCCGAGGGGATGCCTCACCATGCCGAAGCCAAGGATTTCCGCTACCAGTGGGGAACCGTCCTGCCCTGGTGGACGGCCAACAAATTCCGGGGGAGCGTGGCCACGGGGAAGGGTTCCGGCCCTGCCTCCAAGGCCCAGTCCGAAGCCCGGATCATGGAGGTGAAGGCCCAGCGGGAGGAACTGCGCTTCGCCAAGGAGAGTGGGAAGTTGGTGCCCGTGGAGCAGATCGAACCCGCCTGGATGCGGGTGGCGGAGACGGTGAAGAACCGCGTGTTGACCCTGCCCCCAGCCGCCAAGGAAGCCATTCCCCACCTCACCACCGAGGATGTGAAGACCCTGCATCGGCTGTGCCGGGAGGCCCTCCAGGAACTGAGCCAATGTCCTGCCTCGGCGCCCTGACGGAACGGTTCCTCCAGGCCCTGGCGCCGCCGCCGGTGCTGACCAGGGGCCAGTGGGCCGACACCCATTTCTACCTGTCGGCGGAGTCCGCGGCCACCCATGGGAAGTGGCACACCCTGCCGTACCAGAAGGACATCCTGGACGCCTTCACGGACCCGGAAGTGGAAGAGGTCTGGGTGAAGAAGTCCGCCCGAGTGGGGTTCACCAAGATCCTGGACATCGTCATCGGCTACCACATCCACCTGGACCCCTGCCCGATCATGATGGTGCAGCCCACCATCGAAGACGCCCAGGACACCAGCAAGGACGAGCTCGACCCCATGCTGCGGGATGTTCCAGTGCTGGCGGCCATTGCCCCCAAGGTGCGCACCCGGACCAAGGGGGACACCATCCTGCACAAGTATTTCCAGGGGCCCCTGGGGCGGTCTTCCATCAGCGTGGTGGGGGCCAACAGCCCCCGGGGCTTCCGGCGCGTGTCCCGGCGGGTGGTGCTGTTCGATGAAGTGGACGGCTACCCCCTCAGTGCCGGGTCCGAGGGGGACCAAATCACCCTGGGGAAGCGGCGCTCCGAGTACTACACAAACCGCAAGATCGGCGGTGGATCCACCCCGGGCACCAAGGGCTTCAGCCGCATCGACAGCGAACTTGCCGACACCGACCAGCGGCGCCGGTTCCTGCCCTGTCCCCACTGCGGCCACA
>CAZPUI010000967.1:0-2045 GCA_964589695.1 uncultured Solibacteraceae bacterium
TCTTCATCCACACCACCCGCACCCCGGTTGGCTTTCACCAGACGCCAAGCCTCAACGACTTGCTTCTTGGGAATGCTGTAAGGCTTCGCTTCAGACACAGGCTCCTCCCCCTTTAAAGGGTTGACGCATGCTTGAAGCAGGACAGGCCGGTCCCTTCGCTCCGCCCGCGTTACCAGGCTTCATTGCTACTACGAACCGGTCCGCCCCGGCGTCCCGCATCGGTACTCTCGCCCTTCGGGGCTCATCCCCTCGGACTTCTCCCTTAGCATCGGGACGCTCGGTTCCCACGTTCCACACAAAAGCCTGGATCTCGGCTCGCGCCGTTTCTACGCCGGCCACCGCCCGGACCGTAAACAGGTCCCTTCCGGGCTCAATCCCAGTCAACATCCGAAGCCTGGTTTCGATGGCATTTATTCCCTTTCGACGCCTCATCAACGGTTCACTTTCGTTCGCCTTCCGAGTCCTCACCTGACGAGGTTGTCCCCGCCTTTTCTTGGTCCGCTCACCACCCAGGCCCTAAGGCCCACGCAGCGCCAAGCAGTTTGGGACCTGGCCCTGCAGCCCGATCCCGGGGGGCCCACCCCCATCTCTTGTGTAGCTAGGCTTCTCATCTCAGGATTTCATAAGCCTCCTGGTTTGAAAGCGCCGATCGTGGCGCACGGATGGAGGGTCGAGTAGCGCGGGGGAATTTCACCACCACGCCCTCTCAGAACCGTACGTGAGACTCTCGCCTCATACGGCTCTTCCTGTCCAGCCTTTCGGGTGCAGTCCCAACGTCCAGTGGAAAAACAATTCCCGTTGGCGAGCGGCAATGCCACCCAACCATCGGTATGCGGCCAACCATTTTCGGTGGAACCGCTTGAATTTCCGCTTGGCCCAACGGGCCAGGACTAGATTCAGGTAATTCAGGAGATCCAGGCACTCCGAGCGATAGAACTGCCCGTAGTAGTTCACCCACCCCCTCACGATGGGGTTGATGAGCTTGGCCACTTCTTCCAAGGACTTGGTGTTCATGGTTGAGGTCAACCGCCAGTCTCTGACTGCCTCCCGGATCCCCTTCTTCGCCTTGTCGCTGATGGCGGGGTTGAACCCCATAAAGAAGTTCCCCCCCTTGGTCTTTACCGACCTTGCCCGGAAGGTGTAACTCAGGAAATCAAAGGCTTGGTGGTCATGGCTGCCCCTACGCTGATCGTCCTTACAGTAGACGATCTTCGTTTTGTCGGGATGCAGCTCCAGCCCCTTATCCTTCAACCGCCTTCGCACTGCCTCCAGGATGAGTTCAGCCTGAGCCAAACTCACGCAGTGGATGACCACGTCGTCGGCGTAACGCCCGAATGGAACACTGGGGAATTCCCGGCCCATCCAGGCATCAAAAGCGTAATGCATAAAGAGGTTGGCCAGCAGTGGGCTGATCACTCCTCCCTGCGGCGATCCCGCCGTCCGTTCCTCCAGGGTTCCATCCTCCAATTGGACAGGGGCTTTGAGCCACCGTTCCACATAGAGGGGGACCCACTTCAAATCAGGATTCGGGTCGGTATGATGCCGCACCGCCCTGGCTCGGGCTGCGCCCTCGGGGCTTCGCCCCCGCAATCGGCTTCGCCGATTCGGCCCTATTGGCCTGCGGCCAATGGTGAGAATCAGGTCATGTCGCAGGTTATCGAAGAACCCTTTGATATCCAGATCGATGACCCAATCAAAGCGCCAGCAGCGCTCCCTTGCCTTTGCCACGGCATCCAAAGCGGATCGGCCCGGTCGGTAGCCATCGGAATCCGGATGGAACATCGGCTCCACCATGGGCTCCAACACCTGCTTCACCACCGCCTGGGCCACCCGGTCTGCCACGGTCGGTATTCCCAGCTTTCGCATCTGGCCATCCTTTTTGGGGATTTCCACCCGTTTTACGGGCGGCGGGAAGTAGCTCCCTGACGACATCCGGTTCCAAACCTTATAAAGGTTGTCCTTCAGGTTTTCCCCAAACATCGCAAGGGTTTCTTCATCCACACCACCCGCACCCCGGTTGGCTTTCACCAGACGCCAAGCCTCAA
>CAZPUI010000968.1:0-2038 GCA_964589695.1 uncultured Solibacteraceae bacterium
CCAGGGCACCGGCGGGACCCTCACCCTGGCCCAGCCCCTGTATGCCGGGGGCCGTCTGGATGCCGCCAAGCGGGCCGGGGAGGCCATGGCGGGGGCCGAGGCCGCCACCCAGGGCTTCCGCAAGCAGCAGGTGGCCCTGGCCATCACCCAGGCCTACTTCGGTGCCCAGGTGGCGGAACAGGCCCTGCGCTACGCCGAGGACACCCTCAAGCAGGCCATCGAGACGGACCGTTTCGTCCAGGCCCGGGTGGAACAGGGGCTGATGCTCAAATCCGAGGGGGAGCGCACCAAGGCCTACCGCGCCCAGTCCGAAGCCGGGGTGGTGGAAGCCAAGACCCGACCCGAATCCGCCCGATCGGCCCTGGCCCTGCTGCTGGGTTCCGATGTGCGGGCCGCCGCCCTCACCACCCCCCTGGAAGGCTCCGAGGGCGTGGCCACCGCGGGTCAGCGGGGGGATGTGTTCGCCGCCCAGCAGCAGGCCCAGGCCGCCCGGGAAGGCGTGAAAGCCGCCCATGGCACCCTGAAGCCTGAGGTTGGCCTCCAGCTCACCGCCGGCACCATGCGCCAGTCCTGGGGCACTGGGGGCAACTGGACCACCGCCAGCCTGGGGGCCAAGTGGACCTTCTCCATGGCGGACACCCACCGCCTGAGTGCCGCCCGCGCCATGGCCAGGGCCGCGGAACTCAATGTGAAGTGGCAGGAATCCGCTGCGAGTTTTGAAGTCGAGGAGGCCCGCCGATCCATCCACACCGCCCAGGCCAAGATCGCCTTTGCCCGCACCGCCGTGGAAGCCTCCGAGTCCGTGCGGGCCATCCGCACCGCCCGGCACCGGGAAGGCCTCCTGCCCCTGGTGGAAGTGCTGGATGCCGAAAGCAGCCTCACCGGCGCCCGCACCCTGCTGCTGGCCAGCCAATTGGAATACCGCCTGGGCCAGGCCCGGCTCGCCCTGGCCCTGGGCCAGCCCATTGAAAACGTGAAGGAGTAGACCCATGAAACCCATGCTGATCCTGACTACCCTGGCCCTGGTGCTCGCCGGCCTCGCCTGCAACAAACACGAAGCCCCCACCGTCGCGGTGCTGCCCACGGCCAGGGTCCGCCTTGCCGCCGGGGGGGATGCCCTGGAAGCCGGTTGGGTGGCGGTGAGCCTGGGGGCCACCCAGCGGGCAACCCTCGCCACACGCCTCGCCGCGTCGGTCAAGAAGGTGCATGTCACCGAAGGCCAGTCCGTGGCCGCGGGAGCGCTCCTGGTGAGCCTCTCCGACGAGGACCTCATGGGCGGCCTGAAGGCGGCGGAAACCGCCGTGGCCGCCGCCACCACCCAGGTCCACCGCATGGAGAACCTGGCCAAGCAGAACGCTTCCATCCCCGCGGAAATGGACATGGCCACGGTGAACCTCGCCCAGGCCAACGCCGCCCTCGCTGGGGTCAAGGCCAACCTGGGCTACACCCAGATCCGGGCCCCTTTCGCGGGTGTGGTCCAGGCCCGGCGGGTGAATGACGGCGACTTCGTGGGACCCGGAATGCCCCTGGTGGAACTGGAAGGGCAGGGGGCCATGGAGTTCACCGGCAGCCTCTCCGAAGCCGAGGCCAAGGGCCTGAAGATCGGCCAGAGCCTGCCCTTCGAGCTGGATGGCAAGACCGGCCTGGCCCAGATCACGGGCCTGGCCACCGGTGGCGACCCCGTGTCCCACCGCGCCAGCCTCCGGGCCCGGGTGGCCAAGGGGGGAGAAGGCCTCCGCTCCGGTGCCTTCGGCCGTCTCAAACTGCCAATCACTGTCAAAAAGGATGATGGAATCTCCGTCCCCCGCACCGCCCTGGTGGAGCGCGGTGAACTGAGCGGCGTTTTTGTGGCCAAGAACGGCAAGGCGGAACTGCGCTGGCTCTCCCTCGGGGAGGCTCAGGGATCCAGGGTTCCCGTGCGGGCGGGCCTCGCCAAGGGCGAACAGATCATCGACGCCCCCGGCGACCTCCGGGACGGCCAGCCCATTGAGGTGGCGAAATGAGTACAGCCAAAGTAGGCGTCGTCCTGTTCGACGCA
>CAZPUI010000969.1:0-2037 GCA_964589695.1 uncultured Solibacteraceae bacterium
TTCCGGGTCGGCGGGATATCCTGATGGCGAAGGGGCGTGTATGAGCGGCGAAACCCTGACCCAGTTGGACGCCGAAGGACTGCCCAGGATGGTGGATGTCGGGGACAAGGCCTCCACCCGGAGGCGGGCCGTTGCCGGCGGCTTCCTGGCCCTGGGGGAAGCGTGTGCGGCTGCACTGGAGGGGGCGATGGCCGATCGGCCCCTTAAGAAGGGCGACCCATGGGCCGTGGCGCGCCTGGGCGCGGTGATGGCAGCGAAGCGGACTTCCGACCTGATCCCCCTGGCCCACCCCCTGGTGCTGGATGCCGTGACGGTGGAACACCATTGGGACGCAACTCGGCGACGCGCGTGGTTCATGGTCGAGGTGCGGGTGCAAGGGCGTACTGGGGTCGAGATGGAAGCCTTGACCGCCGTGACAGGGGGGCTTCTGGTGCTCTACGACATGCTCAAGGCCGCCGGGCAGGACATGGAGTTGGGTCCCGTGCGGCTCCTTTTAAAGGAGGGGGGCAGGCATGGAAGGATCCTGAAACCATGGCCTGAAGCGCCCTGGGATATTTAGGATAATAATGTCGACTTTCCAATGGGCGCCCTTTAAGGGTAGGATGTCACTTACCCGTTTCAATGCGCACCCCGCTACGGATGGCGCTTTCTGAGTGAACCACCCCCCATTGGACCCAAGTCCCAAGGAGTGGCCATGCGAATGACCCCCATCGCCCTTGCGCTTGCCCTTCTGGGTACGCCCGTCCTTCCAGGGGTTGCAAAACAGAAACCGAAGGCAGCCCGTGCGTCCAGTGCGGTGCATGTGGTTCGCAAGAATGAAACCGCCGCCAAGATTGCCAAGGCCCAGAACCTGACGGTGGACGAACTTGCAGACCTGAACCCGACCATCAACATGGCCCGCCTCAGTGTCGGGATGCGGTTGAAGGTCAAGGGTTCGGCTTCCGTGCCGAAGGCTGAGTCCAGCCCCGTGCCCGTGGTGAACCTGGTTCCGACCCGTCCCATCCCCAGGCTGCCATCCCTTCCACCGACCCCGCTCCTCCACCTGGAAAAGGTTTTGCCGTCCCACGTGGTCCTGCTCTCCCAGGGTGCCCAGTCGGAATCCCTGTCCACCAGCGCCACCTCCGTGGTGTCCCCCCAGGAGTTGGCAGCCCAGTTGAAGCCCGTCTTGTCGGAGTCTGTTCTGGATCTTTCGCTTCTGGCGGCGGACCCCCTGGGCTTCGAACCTGCAGATCCCCATAATCTCGATCTGCTGTGGCCCGTGGAGACCCGCACCATCAGTTCGGCCTGGGGCCCGCGCATGCGCAGCAAGGTGAAGGTGGTCAAGGCCAGCGCGAGCAAGGTCGCGTCCAAGGGCACTCGGAAGATCCGGGTCCGTTACCGTGGCAGTCACCGCGGTGTGGACCTCAATGCGCCGAAGGGCACGGATGTCTTTGCCGCCCTGGATGGTCGTGTTGTCCGTTCAGGACGGCACAAGGACTATGGCTACTACGTGCTGGTGGACCATGGCAACGGCGTGGAGACCCTCTACGGCCACAACCAGGCCAATTTCATTCGGGAAGGTGACCTGGTGAGGCGCGGCCAGAAGATTGCCGAAGTGGGTCGCACAGGCCACGCCACGGGACCCCACGTCCATTTCGAACTCAGGCTCAATGGCGTTCACCAGAATCCCGAGCCCTTCCTGAACGATGTCGAAGCCATTCCTGCTGAAATCATGGCCATGAACCAGCTGGCTGTGCCCGTGCTGGGGCGTAGGTAGGCCATCGTTTAGGATCGGCACCTCCAGGGGATCCCGCCCGAGGCCTAGTTGTTGCGATGCATTTGCATCCACTTCCACCCCAGACCAGAACCAGGCGGTTATTCCAGTGCTTGGCCTCAGATAGGATGGCTTGACCGCCAACCCTTTCCTGTACACAGGTCGCCTTGATCTGGATGGTGATGGGCAAGCCAAGGGTGGCGACCATTTCGAACCTTTTCCGACCTTTTGGCAGATAGAGTCCCAACGAGTGGTGTAAGAGCCAGGGCCACATAGGTTGGCCA
>CAZPUI010000970.1:0-2034 GCA_964589695.1 uncultured Solibacteraceae bacterium
GCCACCACGGCTGCCAAGGCGGCGGGGACCTGCCGGAGCATGGGCCTGGGTGCCGAGAAGAGGTAGGCCTCGGTTCGATGGGTGCGCTCCCGACTGCCCAGGTCGGCATAAAGTCGGATCTGCCAGAACCAGAGGATGGGCAGCAGAATCCCGTGGGCGAGGGTCATGGGCGCGACGGCGGTGGCGATGAAGAGCCCTGCCGTGACGCCTCTCCACACCCACCCACGCCCCCGCATCATGAGCCGCCACTCGGCCCTCAGGAGCGGAAGCAGGGCAAACCGGAATCCTGGCGCGGGCAGGGCGTGAAGGGGTGGGCGAGGCAGGCTTTCGGTTTCGACATCCTCTGAAGGCTTCGAGGCGCGAACCAGCCTGGGCAACCTTCGGGTGCGATCCATGTCAAAGCGCCTGAACCAGCGTGAGGCCAGGGCCAGCAGGGCCAGGGCGATGGGGAACCAGACCCAGCGGGCCATCCAGGCCAGGCCATAGGGCTCCTTTCCAAGGTAGAGGAAGGTCCGATGGGTCTCCTCTCGAAACGGGAACGCGATATTGAAATTCCCGGGCTTGTGGGAGGGATTCTGCTGTGACAGCTCGGGCCCGGTGCGAAGCCCCAGGGTCCAGACGCCCGTGAGGTCCATGACCTGCGCGGGCGCCGAGGCCACCCTGACCCCTTCCAGGGGCGCCACCGCACCCACCAGAATGGCGGAGTAGATGAAGAACCAGCCGATGTTGATGACACTCCGAGGCATGCGGGGGAAGGACTCCAGGAACACACCGAGAACCGCCACCACGGCCATCCCTGGGGGCAGGATGAGCACCAAGGGCTTCAGGAGTTCGATGGGGTGAAAGCCGCCCCCTTCCCCGCGGAGCACAAAGATGAGGAGTCCCGTCAGGGCCAGGGAAGCCACCATGACGGAGAGCACCGCACCGTTGCTGAGGGCCTTCCCCACCAGGTAGTCCAGGGAGGTCACGGGCGTGCTGGCAAGGATCTGACCCACCCCCGTGTCTTCATCCCGTCGCACCCCGTCATTGATGACGTAGAACCCCGCCAGGAAGATGTAGACGGAACACACGAGGGCAATGGCCAGGCCGATCCAGGCACAGGTGTTGAGCCCCCGGGCCTGGTCCACGAGCACCCCCGAAAAATGGGATCCCGCAGGGGGAATGATGCCGAACATGGACACCACGCAGACCCCGAGGGTGATGAGAAAACGATAGCTGCGAACCCGCTGAAGGAAGTCCGCCTTGGCGATGGCAAGGAGTGGACCCATGGCTACCCCCGCGCCGCACCGACGATGTCCAGGTAGGCATCTTCCAGGATGGGCCTCACCTTTTGGGAACGGGCGTCCGGAGGACCCTCCACACGGGACGCCACATAGCGCACGAGCCAGCCTTCGGGCCGACGCACGAAGTTGCTGAGCCGGTGGCGGGTCCTGAACCCTTCCAGTTCCTCCACGCCGATAAGGGCCTCGAAGACCCGCCCCTGCACCCGGTCCACGATGGTCTCCGTGAGACCGCGATCCAGGAGCCTCCCCCCATTCATGATGGCAATATCATCGGCGATGGTCTCGAGGTCCGACACGATGTGGGAGGACAGGATGACGAGGCGCTCCCCGGCGAGATGGGACAGCAGGTTGCGAAACCGCACCCGCTCCTCGGGATCCAGCCCCACCGTAGGCTCATCCAGGACCAGCAGCTTCGGATCATTGAGCAGGGCCTGGGCGATGCCGATGCGCTGTTTCATCCCGCCCGAGTAGGTCCCCAGGGGCTGCTTGCGCACCTGAAGGAGGTTGAGGTCGGACAGCAGGGCCTCGATGCGAAGCTTCACACCTGGCCCCGACAGCCCTCTGACGGCTGCGATGTATTCCAGGAATTCCACGGCATTGAGGTTGGGGTAGACCCCGAAATCCTGGGGCAGGTAGCCCAGAACCCTGCGGATCACATCGGGGTTCCGGGCGACATCCACCCCGTTGTAGGTGATGGTCCCAGCACTGGGCATGGAAATGGTGGCCAGGAGACGCATGAGGGTGGACTTGC
>CAZPUI010000971.1:0-2034 GCA_964589695.1 uncultured Solibacteraceae bacterium
TGGAGCTGCCCCACTGGCCGGCGCCGGTCTCTGAGGTGACGCGCCGAATCCCTGCGACCTTGTTGTAGTAGGCCTGGGCCACCGCGGTGTTGACCTTGTGGCTGCCCGCGGGGGAAACGCTTTCGTTCTTGTAGTAGATCCGTGCTGGGGTGCCCAGGACCCTTTCCAGGGCCGTGGCCCGCACCAGGGGGGTGGGGCGGTAGCGCTGCAGAATGCCCAGGACCTCCTCGGGAATGGGGATCCACCGTTCCCGACTCACCTCCTGTTCGATGAGGTTCATGGGGAACACCGGAGCCAGCATGTCCGGGGACACGGGTTGGCCGTCCGGGCCGAGGGGCGGCAAGGGTGGTGTGGGCAGGTCCGCGGCAAGGTTGTACCAGGCCCGGGGCAGTTCGGATTCGGGAAGATGGGTGCGCAAGGACATGGAAACTCCAAGGCGGCCGGGGCCGCGGACGGGGTGGCAGTCTGTGCTCCATCCCAGGATGGGAGCACCTCGGGGGCCGAGACATGGACGACGCTTCGGCCGTTTCTATCTATAGAAACATTGGAATCGTTCCTGGGAGGGCTGTCAACGGGAAAAACCGTATTTCGGCGGATCCTTAACTCCTCATTCACCTGGCCCCGGGAGGATGAACCGGGGCCGGGCGCGACAGCCCCGATCCGGGGGACCCATGCGAACGTGCCTTCCCTTCCTCCCTTTCGTCCTTGGGCTGGCCTTGGGTGCTCAGCCATCGGGACCGGCCTGGTCCCTGGGGCTGGGTCTGAGTGCCACCGTACCTCTCGATGGGGCGCGTCCCTCCTTGTCCAAGGACCTGAACCACCACTGGGGCACGGGGCTGGGGGCCTTCGTGGGTGTCCGGCTGAACCATCGCCACGAACTGCGGGCGGTGGTGGACTATGGCGGGATCAGGATTGCATCCTGGCACCGGCCTCCCTCGGGGAAGATACCCCTCCTCCGCCTCCATGACGTTTGGCGCCGTCTGTGTTTTGGGCTCGAGCATCTCATCCACCTTTGGCCCGTGGACGACAGTGGGCCCTACTTCCTGTACGGGGCTGGGGTCCAGGAGACCTGGGTGGGTCGCTCGGAGGGCAATCTCCTCGAGGCGGCGGCCCTGGTGACCTCCTGGGCGCTGGGGGCAGGCCAGAGCGGTGGAAGTGAATACAACACCCGGGCCACAGCCCTGGATGCATGGAACCCCTACGTCTCAGCCGGGGTGGGATGGCGTCTGCCCAGGGTGGTCCATGTCGAGCTGAAGTACCACCACGGACGCTACGAAAGGGACCGGCTGCGGGGACTCGCCACCGAAGGGCTGACCCGTTCCGAGTGGGGATCGGTGAACTTGGTGACCCTGAGTGTGGGGTTCCGGAGCGGAATCTGAGTCGAGGGTGCTAAGCTGGGTCCAGGGGGATGTCCCCCGACCCCGCGCCCTAGCTTACGGACCTGCTTCCATGCACCCTTGAACCCCAGGACGCCGGTACGCACGGGTTCCGGGCTTGGTGGCCGCGGGGCCACCAGGAGAAAGCATGTCCTTTGAAAACCTGGGCCTGATGCCCGAGCTGCTTCGCGCGGTGCGCGCGCAGGGCTACGAAACCCCCACCCCCGTCCAGGAGAAGGCCATTCCCCTGATCCTGCAGGGCCGTGACCTTCTGGCTGGGGCCCAGACGGGCACCGGCAAGACGGCGGGCTTTGTGCTGCCCATGACGCAACTCATGGCACCCCTGGCCAACACCAGCGCCTCCCCCGCCCGCCACCCCATCCGGGCCCTCATCCTGACCCCCACCCGGGAGCTGGCCATGCAGGTGGAGGAGAGCGTGCGCACCTACGACGCCTTCCTGCCCTTGCGCAGCGCCACCATCTTCGGCGGTGTGAACATCAACCCCCAGATCCAGATCCTGCGCAGGGGCGTGGAGATCCTCGTGACCACCCCCGGTCGTCTCCTGGACCACCATCAGCAGGGCACCCTGGACTTCAAGCACCTTAAGTTCCTGGTGCTGGACGAGGCGGACCGCATGCTGGACATGGGGTTCATCCGG
>CAZPUI010000972.1:0-2033 GCA_964589695.1 uncultured Solibacteraceae bacterium
TGGACGCCTGGGCGGCACTTGGCAAGGCCTACTACCAGTGGGGCAACGTCCTCCAGGACCAGAACCTCGACCCCACAGACCAACTCACCAGGGGGCTTCAGGCCCTGGAATCCATCTCGACCGAAAAACGGGACTACGCGGTGGAGAACCACATCGGCCTGATCCACCAGACCTGGTCGGATTTCGAAGACCAGCAGGGGAGGGATCCCTCTGGACACCTCGGCGGTGCGATCGCCGCCTATGAACACGCCATCCGGATGGAGCCCTACCAGCTGCCGGCCTGGATCAACCTTGGGACCTGCCTTCAGCAGCGGGCCACGCGCCCAAAAGCTGTCAACCCGGAGAGGGATCTCCGGGCGGCTCTGAAGGCGCTTGATCAGGCCCAGGCGCTCAATCCCAAGCATTTCGTCCCCTACTTTGTGCGAGGCAAGGTCTTCTACAACCTCGCTCTGATCAAGAGGGGCCACGGCGAGGACCCCCAGCCCGATCTCCAGCGGTCGGTGGAGGCCAACCGTCAGGGCCTGGCGATCAACACCGACATTCCCCATCTGCACAATGGCATCGGGCTCGCGCAGCTGCAGTTGGCCCGCGCGGCCTGGGATGCGGGAAGGGACCCGTTTCCCCTCCTGGTTCAGGCGCAGGGAGCCTATCAAAGGGCCATCACGGCCGCCCCCAAACAGGTCTTCGGGTACCTCAACCTGGGCGACCTCATGATCTGGAAGGCTCGCTGGGAACATGGACCAGCCGCATTGCAAACCCTCGAGCAGGCGTCAATGCTCCTTCAGATGGCCCTTGCGATCGCGCCCAGCCACAAAGGCGTTCTGGCCAACCTCGGCCGGGTGGAGGCCGCGCGTGTCGAACAGATCCTTCGAGAAGGCGGAGACGCATCCCAGAGTTCCATACGAGGTGAGGCGGTCCTGGCAAAAGCCCTTGCCCTGGATCCGCGGGACCCGGATTCCCTGCAGAATCTGGGCGAGCTGCGGTCAGCCACCGCGAGGTGGAAGGCCCTGAATGGCCGTGCCGAGTCGAACCACTTTGATCTGGCCAGTGCATCGTTTTGGAAAGCCCTGCAGGTTGCCCCTGACGCTCAGGAGAGCCTGCTCGCCTTGGCCCGGCTGTACGTGGATCGCGCGGAATGGGAGCGCAGCACGGGCCAGGATCCCGGCCCTAGCCTCGCTCAAGCCAAGGGCTCGCTCAGCCGCGTCATGCAAGCGCGGCCTCGATGGGGGGAGGCCGTCGTTCTGCTTGGCAGCCTCTGCCTCGAGGAAGCGGAGGCCCTCCCAGCCAACGCGCAGGCAATCAAAATCCGAGAGGCGTTGCAGCTCTATGAAGAGGCCTTCACCCTCAACAGGAACCTGGCCAGGGAGTGGAGAGCCAAGGCCGATCGAGCTCAACGAAAACGTTCAGCCTCGCCCTGACCGACCCGCTAGCGGGTGACCTTGATGGTCCCTGAGTCCGTGGCCCCCAATGCCCCGGATATCCCGAGGCAGAGCACCTGCACGGTCCCCTTGGAACCCGGCTTATGCACCGCGGCGGTCGAAATGCCGATGGTGAAGTTGCCCGGCGTTTTTGGTAAATAGACGGTGGCCTCGGAGGCGAGGGCACCGACCGAGCAGGTGGTGGTCCCAAACAGGGCCGGGTTGTCCACATGAATCGTCTTCGGGGCATGGGGGTCGCCTTGAACAAACACGACGCCATCCTTGTCCTTGAAGAGCTCCAGGTTTTCGGGCGAGCAGCCGTCTGCATGCACCTTGACCTGCTTGGGGCTTCTCGTGGTGGGCATGGGGTCCTCCCTGAAACGTGCGGTGGCGGCTGCCAAAAGGCCGGGAGAATTCGCTAGCCCCCGATGGATACGATCTGGAAAGCAAGCTATTGTTTGTTGATAAAGAGGAAAAAATCAACAAAACAATCTAAAATAATTTCATTGATACCACCCCCGTTTCCTTGTCTCGGATTAAACCTTCTTCCCTGCCATTGACCTGCAGTGGTCCAGAAGAGGGTCATTCAAGCCCGCCCATGGCTGTCTCGTTTCC
>CAZPUI010000973.1:0-2027 GCA_964589695.1 uncultured Solibacteraceae bacterium
CTGGACCAGTTGGCGATTGGCCTCGTTGTCGTCCGCCACCAGCACCTTGCCCCGAAGATGGGGAAAGGGTGCGACCTCGGTCTGGGGCTGCTCCGGCAAGGGGCAGGCCTCCACCAGGCTGCCCCGAAGGGTGAACCAGAAGGTGGAGCCCTTCCCCAGCTCGCTCTCCGCACCCACGGCTCCTCCCATGAGCTGGGCCAGGCTGCGGGTGATGGAGAGTCCCAGCCCCGTACCCTGGCGCTTGGCCTTGCCCTCGGCCTGGGAGTAGGGCAGGAAGAGGCGGGGCAGGATCTCCGGGGCCACCCCTTCCCCGGTGTCCACCACCGCCACCCTCAGGAGGGCATCCTCCTGGGACACCTCCTCCAGGGTGATCCGGCAGGTGATGGATCCCGTGGGGGTGAACTTGAGCGCATTGCCCAGGAGATTCACGAGCATCTGATAGACCCGGCTTGGATCCCCCCGCACCAGCCCTGGCACCTCCCTCGCCACCTCCAGCTCAAAGCGCAGGCCCTTCTCGCGGGCATGGGGCTCCAGCAGCTCCATGGCCTTGCGGGCCACCTCACGCAGGTCCAGGGCCCCCATTTCCAGCACCAGGGCCCCGGCCTCGATGCGCTCCATGTCCAGGATGTCGTTCACCAGCTGCAGCAGCGACTCCGCGGCCTCCCGCATGGTGTGGTGGTGGCGGACCCGGTCGGCCTCCGGCAGCTCCCGGCGATCCATGAGCCGCAGGAAGCCCAGGATGGCGTTGAGGGGGGTGCGGAATTCGTGGCTGGTGGTGGCCAGGAAGGCGGACTTGAAGCGACTGGCGTTCTCGGCGGCTTCCTTGGCGGTGCGCAGGTCCGCGGTCCGGGCCTCCACCAGGCTCTCCAGTTGTCGATTCCGCCTGCGCAGGGCCCGCAGGCTCCACAGGTAGCCCAGGGCAAGGAGTCCCCCAAAGCCCACATAGGCCAGGCCCCGGAACCACCAGGTCTGCCACCAGCCCGGCAGGATCTGGAACCCCAGTTCCTGCACCGGTCCCCAGGGGCCTCGACCGATGCGGGCCCGCACCTGGAAACGGTACTCCCCGCGCCGCAGGGCCGGGTACCGGACCACCCGGGACTGGGCGCTGTGCCAATCCGTTTCCAGCCCCAGAAGACGCACCTCATGCTCCACCTGGCCGTCGGCCACATGGGAGATTCCCGCAAAGGCAGCCTCGAAGGTGTTCTGCTGGACGGGGACCTGGATCCTGGCCGTCCCTTCGGGGTTCAGGGACAGGTTTCCACAGCGGGCCCACAGGAGGATCGCCGGGGGGGGGCTCGGATGCCGACGGTACTTGGACATCTGGAAGCGCACCAGCCCTTCGGAGGTGCCCGCCCACACGTCCCCGTTGTCCTCCATGAAGAGGGAACCCGCCGCACAGTCATCGGAGGGAAGGCCGCTCTGCTGCCGGAAATGCTCCATGCCCTCGGAGGTCAGCAAATCAATGCCGCGACTGCCCCCGATCCAGGTCCGGCCCTTGGCATCCTCGCCCATGAAATAGACCACATCCTGGGCATCCCCCCGGTTCCGGTCAAAGTGGGCCAGGGTCTCGAAACGCCCCTGCTGGAAACGCAGGCGGGACATGCCCAGGGCCTCGAAATAGGCCACCAGGAGATCGCCCTTGGGGGTGGGCCGCACATAGCTGATGCGGTCGCTGCGCAGGCCCTCCGCCGTGGTGAACCGCTGCCATTTCCCACCTTCCAGCATCAGAAGGCCCCCCAGGCTGGTGGCCCAGACACGGCCTTGGCCATCCTTGGCGAGATCCGCCACCCGTTCCGAAGGTCCCAAGCCCGGCAGGGCCACCTGGGAGAAGGTGGGCCGCGGCGCCCGGGCATCACAGCGCACCAGCCCCGCCCCGGAGGTGCCGATGAGCAGGGTGTCGTCCTCCAGGAGCAGGAGTTTGAAGAGTCGACGGGTGGGCCGACCCACCTCCACGGGGAAGCGCTCCAGGCGCTGGGATCGAGGAACGTAGCGGAGCACTTCGGGACTGTTGCCCACGGCCCAGATCC
>CAZPUI010000974.1:0-2023 GCA_964589695.1 uncultured Solibacteraceae bacterium
CGCTCAAGCTCCTGATGCCCTTCGATCCCCGCAGGGACACCCATCCGGTGTTCCGGAATGTCAAGAACGGCCCCGCTGCGGTCTTCCAGCTCGCGGGGGTTCGGGGGGATTTGATGGCGGCCGGCACCGAAGGACTCCACAAGGTGGTGGGAGACAGGGCCTTCCCCGTGGAACCTTCCGTCCAGAGCGCCTACTGTCTGGCTCAGTCCTCCCGTTTTCCGGACCATCTCTTCCTGGGCCTGATGGATGGGATCGCCCTGTTTCGCCGAGATGCAACATCCCCCAAGGGCTGGAAGTTCGTTTCACGCCTCAAGAACGTCAAAGTGGGGGTGCGCAATATCGTCTCGGATGCCCATGGCGACCTGTGGGCTTCCGCAGAATCCAAGGGGGTGCTGCGACTCCGACTGGGCAGGTCCCCAGAGGAGGTGGTGACCGAGTTGTACGGCACCACCCACGGCATTCCAGATCTGGACAGCCTGCGGGTGTTCGCCCACCAGGACCGCATTTACGTGACCACCGCGCATGGTCTCTACTGGGCCTCCCCCCTGGACACGAAGCTGCATTTCGCGCCCGAGACCACCTTCGGGGCGTCCCTGCTGGATCCTCCGGTGGTCACCAATTTCCTGGAGTTTTCCAGGACGGGCACGGTCTGGCTCGGCACGCTCAAAGGCACCATGGCGGCGCATCCGGGCCCTGGAGGTTCCTATACACTGGACAACAGGGCTTTCCAGGGAACGCTTCCACCCGGCGATGGGCTCTACCCGGATCCCGTGAAGGGGATCTGGTGGCCAGGGCAAGTGCTGACCCATGTAGACACCCAGCAGCCCAAGGCCTACGACCTGCCCTTTCAGGCGCTGATCCGAAGGGTGACACCGCGGTCAGGGCAGGCCATCTTCCGTGGGGCTTTCGCAGCGGATGCCCTGGGAGGGGTGTTCACCCCCCGCCAGAAGGACACCCCCGTCCTTCCCTACCACCAGAACGAGCTGCTCTTCGAATACACAGCGACCTTCTACGAAAAACCCGGCTCCACCCAATTCCAGTATCTCCTCCAGGGGTTTGATGCGGACTGGAGCCGTTGGACAACCCAAGTCCAAAAGGAATACACGAACCTTCCGGAAGGCACGTACACCTTTCGCATCAGGGCCCGCAACCTATTCGGAGCCACTGGCCAGGAGGGCAGCTACGCCTTCCGCATCCTGCCACCTTGGTACCGGACCTGGTGGGCAAAGACCCTCTACATCCTCGGCTTCGCGACCTTCGGCTACGGGGTGCTTCGCTGGCGCTCCTGGAAGCTGGAGCAGGAAAAGAGGGTGCTAGAGCGCAAGGTGCAGGAACGCACGGAGCACCTGGAGAAGCTCAATGCCATTGTGAAATCCATCAACGGGAAAATGGCCCTCGACGAGCTGCTGGACGCCATCCTCCAGGAAACGCGCGTGATCCATGGGGCGGACAAGGCCGTGGCCCTGGTGCGCGTGGGCAAAGGGGACACCTTCCGGTTCCGGGCCTGCCGTGGCTGGAACATGGCCGACCTGGAAGCCTTCGAACTGACCTTGGAGGAGGCGGAAGGCAGGTACAGCCAGAATTCCCAGGAGATCTCCGAGGACATCTTCGTGATCCGGGATTTCTCGAATCGCGCCGGGGAGCATGCCCTGAAGGGGACGGGCGGTTCCAAGGCCATGCTGGTGGTTCGGATCCGCATCGAGGGGCGGGTGGAAGGCTACTTCGTCTTCGACAACCTGCGCGACGTCAACGCCTTCGACAGCCACGACATCGAGCTGCTCCAGAGCCTGAAGGAGCACTTCGTGTCCGCCCTCATGAAGGCCCGCGTCCTGGAGGCCTTGAATGCGGCCAACGAAAAGGAGCGGGGGGCTCGAGAAGCCGCCGAGCGGGCCACCAAGGCGCTGCGTGGTCTGGTAGCGGGCAAGACAATTTCCGTTCGTGCGAAAGCCGGCAAGGATCGCTTTGGCCGGATTGCCGGCCAGGTCGAACTGGCCGATGGATCGCAATGGGTTCAGGCCGCGCT
>CAZPUI010000975.1:0-2017 GCA_964589695.1 uncultured Solibacteraceae bacterium
CCGTAGGGGGCGAACCAGGAGAGGACCGAATGGATGACGATCAGGAGGTAGAAACCCCAGAAAAGGACATCCAAGAGGAACAAGATCAGCATTCAGGCACCCACGAAACCTGAACATCATATCCTTCTGCGTGAACTCCCGGAGGCACCATGCGCATCGGAATCAGCTGCTATTCGACCTTCGGAGGAAGTGGGGTGGTCGCCACGGAAGTGGGCAAGGCCCTCGCCCTGCGTGGACATGAGGTGCATCTGCTCAGTCCCACCGTGCCCCCGCGCCTCCTGGGTTTCGAGGATAGGGTCTTCTTTCACGAGGTGAATGCCAGTCCCTACCCCCTCTTCGAGGCGGCGCCCTTTTCCATCGCCTTGGCCTCCAAGATGGCGGATGTGGCGGAGCACCACGGCCTGGACATCCTCCACGCCCACTACGCCATTCCCCACGCCAGTGCCGCACTCCTGGCCCGAATGGCCCTCCAGGGACGGCTCAAGGTGGTGACCACCCTCCATGGCACGGACATCACCGTGGTGGGCAGCGACCCTTCGTACCTGAGCATGGTGCGGCTGGCCATCCGGGAAAGCGACGCCGTGACCGCGGTGAGCGAATACCTCCGGGACGAAACCTACCGAACCTTCCAGGTGGACCGCCACGTGGACGTGGTCACCAATTTCATCCAGGAGCCCGCGGGGGGGCGCCCCGAATGCCGCAGCTGGCTCGCACCCTGCGGTACGGGGGTGCTCACCCACATCAGCAATTTCCGACCCGTCAAGCGGGTGCTGGATGTCATGAAGGTCTTCGAAAAGGTGCGTCGGGACATGCCGGTGCGTCTGGTGATGGTGGGGGATGGACCCGACCGGGCCGAGGCGGAGGCCTACGCCCGGGCCCAGGGCTTCGAGTCCGAGGTGCGCTTCACCGGGAAGACCCTAGACATCGGGAGTGTGCTGGCCTGCTCGGACATCTTTCTGCTGCCTTCCTCGACCGAAAGCTTCGGTCTGTCCGCTCTGGAGGCCATGGCCTACGCCGTTCCCGTCATCGCCAGCCGCACCGGCGGCTTGCCCGAAGTGGTGCGCCATGGCATCGATGGCTATCTGGAACCCGTGGGGGACGTGGACGCCATGGCAGAAGATGCACTGACCCTCTTGAGGGATGTCCCCCTGCGCCGTCGCCTTGGCCAGGCCGCCCGGGAACGGGCCCTCACCACCTTTGCCGAAGAGCCCATCATCGACCAGTACGAAGCCATCTACGAGCGCGTGATGACCCCCCCAAAAACCACCCTGGATCTTGGCTCAGCCCCGAGATAAACTGGTTTTTCCCGGCTGGGTAGCTCAGGTGGTTAGAGCGAGGGTCTCATAATCCCTAGGTCGACGGTTCGAGTCCGTCCCCAGCCACCACCCGAAACGGAGCCATTGGGCTCCGTTTTCCATGATGGGCGGCAGGGACGAGGGGCGGACTCGGACCGTCGATGCGCAGGGGCGGGCCGGTAGCGCCCGGCGAAGGCGCATGCGCCGTAGCCGAAAAGGCGCGGGCCCAGCCCCCAGCCGAGGTTCGAGTCCGTCCCCAGGACTGCCGATCCCCTTGAAGTTCCCATGGGACGCGGGATGATGCACCCCGGAGGCTTTCGATGGCGCTTGCTGCATTCTTCACACCCGCGGCCTTCCAGTTCCTCCGGGACCTGAGGCAGAACAACACCCGGGAATGGTTTCAGGCCCACAAGGACCGCTATGAGCGGGATGTGAAGGCGCCCATGGAGGCCTTCATCATGGCCTTGGATGGGCCTCTGCGGGAGATCAGCAGCCACTATGCTGCCGATCCGCGCACTTCCTTGTTCCGCATTCATCGGGACACGCGCTTCGCCAAGGACAAATCCCCCTACAAGCTTCATGTGGGGGCCCAATTCCGCCATGTGCTATGCCCGCGGAACCCCCATGCACCCGGGTTCTACCTCCACCTGGAGCCGGACCAGTGCTTTGCCGCGTCCGGCGTCTGGCATCCTGATGGCCAAGCCCTCGGCAGGATCCGCGCC
>CAZPUI010000976.1:0-2010 GCA_964589695.1 uncultured Solibacteraceae bacterium
GGGGCAGGCCCCGGCCGGAACCCCGGGCAGCGCGGCCAAAGGTCGCGGGTGGTGGGTGGCTGGGCCAGGGCGCCCTCCACGTCCGGCATCGGCTTGCGGGCGGCCTCCTTCAGAGAGGGACTCAGGGCCACGATCCCGGGAACAGCCACGCTCCCCGGGGCGACGTTGCGCTGCAGGGAGGGCAGCAGGTCCGGCAGGGTCCGGGTCAGCAGGGCCGCATATTCGCCCCAGATCGGTCCGTCCTGCGCCTCCGTCAGGGGCTGCAGGGGGGCCTCCTCCGGCGTCGGGTCCTCCTTGCCGGAGGCGTACAGTGTGCCCCCGACCTGGACCACGGTCTGCTCGGAGCTTCCTGGCTGGGCCTGCTTCCGTCCCTGGATCCGCCGGGTGCGGGCCTCGCCGATGAGCTTCAGCTCCCGGAGCAGGAGTTTGGCGGCATCCAGGCGGTCTGGATGCTCCCGCAGGAAGGCGCGGAGGGCCTCTACGGGCGGTCGGCAACCCGCCAGCTCCAGGGCCTTGAGCAGTTCCGTCGGCTTCGGGAGCCCCGGTCCGCTTCCCTTCACCGTGCTTCGTGCATCGAGCAGGGCCCAGGAGGCCAGGCCTTCGGACCATCCCGGAAGGGCCCGAGCCTCCTTGCCCAGGGCGTCCTCGGCCTTCAGCAGGCGGTGCCGCAGGCGGAAGGGGACAAGGTCCGGATCCGCCAGCAGCTCGGTGAGGGCCGACTGCATCTCCTTGCCTTCGGGCCCAACCACGAGCAGAACGGCGCCCTTTTCCTGGGTCAGCACCTGACGCAGGGACGACAGGTCGCGGAAGGCCGGGTCCTGCCCGTGAAGGGCCAGGAGCGTGATGAGGGTGAACAGGGGGGCGCGCATCACTTCCCTCCCCACTGGGACGCGAGGTCCGGTCGACCGCAGGCGGTCGCCAGGGCGGCCGCGGAGGCCACCCAGGGCCTGGCGTCCGGGAACTCGGCCAAGGTGGCCACCAGTTCCCGGGCGCTTCCATCCTCCCGCAGGCGGACCAGCGCCTCCAGCAGCGGGCCCATCCGCCCGTGCCAATCCACCGGCACGGCCAGAAGGTAGGTGGCGTCGGCCTTTCGCACCGACCTCCGGGTGGACACGCTTTGCATCCATTCCCCCTGGTACCCCTTGAGCAGGTCCCGCACCTCCGACCAGGCTCCGGCCTCCCTGGCGGCGGCGAGGAGCGGCCCCAGGGCGCCCTCGGGGGGCCAGGCCACCCGGGCTTCGGGAGGGGGCGCGGCGAGCCCGCCCAGGAAGGGCGCCTTCAGGTTGCCATCCAGGCACAGGCGCATGCCCAGCCAGAGCCGCCAAAGGTTCTCGTCGCTGGGTTGCCGCTCGAGTTCCTGCTGTACCTTGGGAAGGTGGAGGCGGAAGAGCCCCTGCATGGTAGGGCTGCAGGCCTCGCAGGGGAGATCGGCCAAGCGGTCCATGGCCAGGTCCAGGCCCCTCCAGGCCCCTGAGCGGAACGCCTGGTCCAGTTCCTGGGCGTACGCCGCCCAGGCTTTCAGGTCCTCTTCGGGCTCCAGTTGCTTCCCGCGGAAGGGCGACAGGTCCGGGAATCCTGAACCCACCAGCAGGGTTCCCTTGTAGCGGCCCTCCCTTTGGTTTTCGGTGAGCGTCGTGGCGGCGATCCCCAGCGCCTTCCGGGTGTGGTTGGAAGCCTTGGTGCGGAGCAGCCGCAGGTAGGCTTGGCGGGCCTCCAGGTGATCAGGCTGCTGTTTGAGGAAGCGTTTCAGTTTGACCAAGGGCGGCAGCATGTCAGGCCTGTCGAGGGCCTCCACCAGCGCCGTGGCCTTGGGCGATGCTGTGCCCGTAGCGAGGATCATGCCCGAGGGCGCCAGCAGGGCCCAGCCCTTGGGGCCGACCTGCTTGCGGAAGCGCTCCATGTGCTGGCCCTGGTTCCACGTGTCCGTGAGGGCCACCAGGGCGAGGTCCAAGTCCACAAGGTCGGGGTCCTTGAGCACCACGGTGCCCAGGATGAGACGGTCGATGCCCA
>CAZPUI010000977.1:0-2007 GCA_964589695.1 uncultured Solibacteraceae bacterium
GAACCACGGGCTTGGGCTCCTGGATGGGCTTGCCCGCACCCAGGGCCAGAAGGCGGCGGACATAGTAGTCATCGGCGCCCTTGGGGCTGTCGGTGTTGTTCAGGATGACGGCTACGGTCTTCGTGTCCGGGTCCGCCTCCAGGTAGCACACGAAGCCATTGATTCCCCCGCCGTGGCCGATGAGGCGATGGCCCTGGGACTGGCGGAAGGCGATGCCGTAGCCGTAGGGGTGGGTCTTCCCATCCGTGGTCCGGGTGGGCGTGAACATGCGCTTGAGGCTGTCGGCCTTGAGCACCTTGCCTTCATGGAGGGCAAAGGTCCAGGTGGCCAGGTCCTGAACCGTGGAGACCAGGGCTCCCGCGGCGCCGGGCTGGGTCATGCTCAGGTAGGGGGCAGGGGTGGGGCCATCGGTATAGCCGGACACCAGCCCCGGAATGAGGTCCGTCTCCGTGCCCAATCGGGTGTGCTTCATGCCCAGGGGCTCGAAGATCCGGGCCTTCATGAAGGTGTCCCAGGATTTGCCTGAAACCTTCTCGATGAGCATGCCGAGGATGTAGTAGGCGGAATTGTTGTAGCGATGGTCCTTGCCGGGGGCGAAGTCCAGGGGCTTGGGGGTGACGAAGGTGCTGAGCAGTTTTTCCGCCGTGAAGTCCTCGCGGAACCGCCCGGCCCAGGCGGGATCGCTGGTGTAGCTGGGGATGCCCGAGGTGTGGTTGAGGAGCATCTCCACCGTGATGCCCTTCCAGGCTTCCGGCAGCTTGTCCAGATACTGGGAAAGGGGCGCCTGGAGGTCGACCTTGCCGTCCTCCACCAGGAGCAGGGTGGCGGCAGCGGTGATTTGCTTGGTTACGGACCCAATGCGGAAGACCATGTCCGGGTTCACGGGGGTCTTCAACTCCACGGAGGCCAGGCCATAGCCTTTCTTGAAGAGCACCTTGCCGTCCCGGGCCAGGAGGACGGCGGCCCCCGGAGCCTGGGCGGTGTAGCGCGGCGCCATGAGCAGGTCCGCCTGCTCGGCGATGGGGGAGGTCTTGGGGGTTTCTGCCGCGGGGGCGATGAGGCCGGGTACCAGCAGAAAGGCAGCAAGGGGGCGAAGCATGGACACTCCTTAAGGGGTGGTCGGGCTACGGACCGAGGGGGCGAGGGATGAGGGCGCCGTGGTGGATTTTTAGCGCTTCCCGGAACGCTTCCGGTCCCTCCAGCCGTCCCACAGGTGGAGCAGGGTCTGCAGGGGGTGGTGCCATAGCATCCTGGGGCCTGCGAAGGCCATGACCTCCCGAATCTGGGCCCGCCGCTCCGGGGCATAGCAATGGACAGGGCAGTGGGCGCAGGTGGGCTTGTCCGCCTGGAAGGGGCATTTCCCCAAGCGTGCCAGCGCATAGGCCTGGAGCTCCTCGCAGGCGGGACAGAGCCCCTCCCGGGGCCCGTGCCGCAGGCGGCAGGCCAGGTGGAGCATGGCCACCAGGGTCTGCCGTTCGCGACGCAGGCGCTTGGGTTCAGGGGTGGGACCGCTCATGTCCCAAGTACCGCCTCACTTCCCCTTCAGTTCATCCACCAGGTGGAAGGCATCGAAGACCTTGTCCAGGGCCTCCAGGATGCCCCGGGCATCCACGCTGAGGCAGCGGTTGACCGAGGCGTCGAAGTAGTAGGACCCCGGCAGGCTTTCGATGTTGCCGTCGAAGGCCAGGCCCACGAGTTCGCCCTTGGCGTTCACCACGGGACTGCCGGAGTTGCCGCCGATGATGTCGTTGGAGCTGATGAAGTTATAGGGGGTGGTGAGTTCCAGGGATCCGCGGCGGTTCTGCCAGCGCCGGGGCAGGCTCCAGGAACCCCAGCGGGCGGTGGGACCCCAGGCGGCGGCGCGGTCAAAGAGCCCTGCGAAGGTGGGGAAGGGCTGGGCCAGGGTGCCGTTGGCGGGATAGGTGTCCACGGTGCCGTCGGAGAGACGGAGTGTGAAGGTGGCATCGGGATAGACGTCCTTGCCATAGCCCTTGAACCGGGCCTTGG
>CAZPUI010000978.1:0-2005 GCA_964589695.1 uncultured Solibacteraceae bacterium
GGAAGGGAATTTCCCGGCAACAAGACGGGCGCCCATCGGCTGAATGCCATCCCCCCGGAGCCGCTCCAAATCTGCCATCATCGGGGGAACCAGACCTGGATCCCCCGCATCCCAGCAGCAGGTCCTGACCTGGGTGCATGCCCCAAGTTCCTTGATCCACAGGGAATCCTCCCCCCAGGGCCTCGAACTGGTCAGCACGAGTTCGTGTTCGGTGGCCAGCCGCTCTGCGAGCGCTCGCCCCAGCCGCTGCCGACCACCCACGATCACCCACCAGCCCTTTTGTCGCACTTGAACCTCACCTCCTTAAGGCTATCGTGTCTCCCTCCCTCCAACGCATCCGCTGGCGGCTCATCTGGATTAGCCTCCTGGCCCTGACGCTTTCCCTTGGGGGCTTCTACCTGGGTCAGTGGGTGTATGCCAAATCGGACGACCAGTGCTACTGGATGCTCCACACCGAAGAGGACCCACTGACAGGCCTCAAGCGCCGCAGGGTTGTCATCCAGGAGATCACCCCCTATGGCGTGGCGGAAAAAGGAACCCTGCTGGAGGGTGACGAGCTTCTCGAGATCAACGGACGGAAGATCCGGCCCACCGAGGAGGATCTGGCAGCCGCCCAGAACTATCTGAACCAGCAACCTGCAGATCGGGTGCTGCGCTACACCGTGAGCCGCGAGGGCCGGACGTTCACGGCCCTGGTGGCCATGACGAAGCCCATGGACACCGCGGTGGCCATCGTCCTTGCCACGGGTCTCCTGGCCTGGGCCATTGGCCTCCTGGTGGTGGTCAGCACACCGCAGCGCAAGATCGCGCGCCAGTTCTTCTACCTGGGCACCCTGGCCCTGTTGGTGCCCATCGGCCTGCGCAATGCCTTCGGGACCCTGCCGGATGCCTTGAAGTGGGCGCCGCTGGCCCTGCGGGTCCTGGGCCAGTCCCTGGGGCCGCCCCTACCGATCCACTGCTTCCTGCGCTTCCCCCATCCTTTCCAGCTCAGGACGAACCGGAAGTTCCTCGCGGCCCTCTATGGCACCTTCCTCCTGCTGGGCCTGGCCAGTTTCCTCTCCATCCCCCTCACCGACGCAGGTCCCCTGGCCCTGGCCCAAGCCTCCAGCAGCATGGAGCAGTTGCCGCCCCCTGGTCGGCTGCTGGGTGTCGCCGTGGCCCTGGCCAGCGTCGCCAGCCTTGCCCTCTTCTGGTTCGGAGCCTTCAAGCTGTCCCGGCGCAAACGCCGCGGCCTCATGCCCGCCCTGGTCATCTCCACGGCCGTGCTCTTTGACCTGCTGCTGTTCGGCTTCCTGAGCAACCACTTCCAGGGGCAGACCTTCCAGTTCCAGCGTCAGCGGTTTGTCTTCTTTGCTCCCATCCTGCTGCTCCCCCTGGCCTTTGGGTACGCCATCTTCCGCCATGGCTTCTTTGATGTCCGCCGGGCCATCCTCCGCTGGATCACCTATTTCTTTGTCATGGGGCTCACCCTGGTTGCCTACCTCGGCACCCTGGCCTGGCTCTTCGCCCAGGGGGTACAGGCCATGCCCGCAGGCTGGGTGGGCGCCCTGTTGGGCCTTTCGGCGCTCCCCGTGGGCTGGGTCCTCCGCTCCCTCCTGCAGTTCCTGCGCCGGAAATTCCGGCGGGACCTCAACACCTCCCGGGACCTGGTGCTCGGGAACCTCCGGGAAACGAAGAAACGCTTCTCGGAGGAAGCCCTGCTCAACAGCCTGGCGGACAGCCTGCGCGACGCCTTCCGTCCCCAACTCCTCCTGATCCTCCCCGTGGAGGATCGCAGCATCCTGCTCCCCCCCATCCGGGAACGCCATGCGGACGAGCCCTTCCACCCATCCCTGGCCCAGCCCGGTCGCCTGCACCTCCCCCTGAGTCTCCTGCGCCATGCCCGGGACAACCGGGAACTGGTGCTGGGCCTGGGGAGCGACGAGGCCGAGTGGATCCGCGAGCAGGGGCATATCTGTCGCCTCCCTGTGGACGCCCTGGAGGCCCAGGTCATGGTCCTCCTGCC
>CAZPUI010000979.1:0-2005 GCA_964589695.1 uncultured Solibacteraceae bacterium
TTGGCCCCGGGTTGGGTTCCCGGGCCTGGACCCGGTTGGGGTCTCCGAGGGCGTGCCCCGGCAGGGCCTCCGCATCGGGCTCGTGGACCAGGACCCCCTTCGGCGGGAGGACCTCTGGGGTCTCAGCACCCAGGCTGGGGGTCAGCCTCGGGTCTTCGAGGATTTCGGCGACCTCCTCCACGCCAGCCGGCAGGGGCCTGCGCCGGACCTCCTCGTCATGGAACGCACCTCAAGGCTGGAACGGTTTCGGGGTGTTCTCCAGAAACTCCAGCTGGTGCCCGTACCCATGCTCCTGACGGGAACGGGATCCATGCTCATGGCCTCGGACCCCATCGCCTTCAACCACAGCCGGGTGGCTTTCCTGGAAAAGCCCTTCCCGGGTCGTGATTTTATCCACGGATTGCAGGTGCTCTTGAACCAGGAGCACCCTCATCCGTAGTCCCCCTGGAGTCGCCATGCCTGCCACCATCCTCGTCCTCGCCGCCGGTCCCAGCCCCCAGTCCGCCTCCCGGATCCCCGAATGCCTCCTCCCGGTGGCGGGGGATCCCAGCCTGCTGTGGGTGCTCCGCACCCTGCCCCAGGGGGGGACCGCCCTGCTGCTCCACACCTCCCCTGCCGTGGCGACCGCGGTGGAAGGCTGGGCAAAGGCGGGTCTGCTGCCCTGCCTGCCTGAACTGTTCCTCAGGGAAGGTGCCACCGAAGCGGACCTGGTGGTGGCCGGACGGGACCTGCTGGCCTCTCGGGGCACACCCGAGGCACTGCTGCTCTCCGGTGTCATGCCCCTGCTTCAACCCGAGGCCTGGCCAGCCCCCACGGCGTCTCCGGACCTCCTCCACCTTCCCGATGGACATGTACTGGCCAACCGTGCCGACCAGGCGGAGCTGGAAGTGCTGGCCCGAATCCAGCTGACCTCCCATTGGATGGAGCAGGGGGTGAGCTTTACGGATCCCGAGTCCGTCACCCTCGGGCCAAGGGTGAAACTGGCGCCGGATGTGGTCATCGAAGGCCTGGTGCGCCTGGAGGGGAACACCCAGGTGGGAGAGGGTTCCCGCATCGGCCAGGGCTGCGTGATCAAGGACTGTGACATCGCCTCGGGGGTCGAGTTGCGGCCCTACTGCGTGGCACAGCAGGCCATCGTGGGTCCAGGCTGCAAGGTGGGCCCCTTTGCCCACCTCCGGGAAGGCAGCGTCCTGGACGCCGAGGTCCATGTGGGCAACTTCGTGGAGACCAAGAAGACCCATCTGCGCCGGGGTGCCAAGGCCAACCACCTGAGCTACCTGGGGGACGCGGAGATCGGAGAAAAGACCAACATCGGCGCCGGGTGCATCACCTGCAACTACGATGGCGTCCACAAGCACCGCACCATCATTGGCAAGGGCGTCTTCGTGGGCTCGGACTGCCAGTTGGTGGCCCCCGTGACCCTCGGCGACGGCTCGCTCATTGCCGCGGGCACCACCGTCACCCAGGACGTTCCCGGGGATGCCCTGGCCCTGAGCCGAACCCCCATGGTGCTTCGGGAGGGAGCTGCCGAGCGATTGCGGGTGAAGCTTAAGACGATCCTGCGATAAAGTGGGGGCTCAAGGATCTTTCATGTCGAAACCCCTCATCGATCGTCTTGGCCTGCGCGTCATCGAAGCCCTCGATGTCTTCGGTGATTTCGCGACGATCTCGGGAAGGGCCTTGGCGGCCATCCCAAAGCGCCCCTTCGATCTCGAGAGCCTGATGCGGCAGTTCTTTGCCGTGGGGGTGGCCTCCATCCCGGTCATCGTCCTCACCTCCCTGGCGGTGAGCATGGTCTTTGCCGTCCAGCTCTTCTATGGTTTCAGGCAGTTCCAGGCCGAATCCATGGCCAGCCAGGTGGAAGGTCTGGCCGTGGTCCGGGAACTGGCACCCATCATCACCGGGCTCATGATGGCAGGCCGGGTGGGCAGTGCCATGGCCGCGGAGCTGGGCACCATGCAGGTCACCGAGCAGATCGACGCCCTGGAATGTCTGGCCACGGATC
>CAZPUI010000980.1:0-2000 GCA_964589695.1 uncultured Solibacteraceae bacterium
GAACCCCCAGGCGACCGGCACCGGCCCGGGCAACATCCGGCAGGTTCGAGTCCAGGTCCGTAAGGCGGGGCATGGCCCCGTCCATGAGGCGGTGGATCCGCGCCTTCCGGTCCTCAGGAAGGTTGTGGGCAAAGAGGGTCTCCACCCAGACCCGGAGGCTGGCGATGGGGGACTTGAGCTCGTGGGTCACCGCTGCAATGAAGTTCCTTTGCCGCAGCATGAGCTCCATCTCCACGCTCAACCGCCGATAGATGATGCCCAGGCCGAGGAGCACCACGACCACCAGGAGCCCGGCCTGGACGCCCACCTTCCAGATGGAGGTTCGCCGTTCCTGCTCCAGGCGCTGGAGATGGCCCTTGCGTACGGTGACGTACATCTGTTTCTTGAGCTTCTGTTTGCCATCCTTGGGATTGAGGTTCTCCAGTTCGACGCTGCGCCCATCGTCCAGCAGCACAGGATCATCGGGATCCACCATCTGGTCCCGGACCTTCAGGTAGGGATATTGAGTTTCAATGCGACGGATGCGTTCCTCCAGGAACCCGAAGTGGGGCATGGAGCCCACCACCACCAGGTTTTCCGCCCAGGTGCCCCCCCCCATGATGATCCGGAAATCCTCCTGGGCCGCCCGCTCTCGACCCGCCCGCATGAGCTGGATCTGGGCCGTCATGAGACGCCCGGATTCACGCACCGTGAAGGTCACCCACCAGGTGAGCTGGATGAGCAGCAGGATGGCCACGGCCCAGAAGATGACCTTCTCGATGGGTGGGGGTTGGATGCGTGCGTAGGGGTCTCGGTGCATGGGGGGCCGGCGCGAAGCGTTCAGTCTAGCGGACATCGGCTTGCATTCCCCGGACCGCAGGGCATCCTAGTAGCACTTATGACGAGTTTCCCTCAGTCTCCAGGCCAGCCCGGACGCCCGGGGGGCGGACCTCTGGGATCGAGCAATACCCTTTCGGGTCAACGGGATCTCCTGGCCGAGGCCCTGCAATACCAGCGACAGATCGGAACCCTGGCCGCCGAAGTGAAGGAACTCCGCACCCGCCTCGCCCACCGCACCCACCAGATCTCCATCCTTCGGCATGTGTCGGAGATCCTGGCGGCGACCCCCAAGGTGGCCCAGATCGTCACGGTGCTCCAGGACATCTTCGTGCAGGAATTCGGCGCCCGGACCTGCGTGGTCTGGACGCTGGAGCATGGAGGCAACGCCTTCGCCCCCCGTGCGGGGTTTGGCGTGCCCCGCAGCCAATGGAGCACCTTGGATCTTCCCGCCCCCAACCCCTTCCCGGGTGCCCCCATCGTGCTCTTCCAGGACCAGGTCCTGGAGCCCAAGCTCACCCCTCGCACGCTTCTTCCCCTGCGCCAGAACCCTGATATCCAGCTGTTCTTCATCCCCTTCGAACATCAGCTCCTGCTCATGGGCTTCGCCATCCTTGGCCTTCCCGCGGACCGGAAGCTCGAGGAGGACCAGGAAACCCTGAACGTACTCCAGCGCCAGGTGGCCGTGTCCATCTACAACGCATGGCTTTTCAAGGACCTAGGGGAACAGCGCGATGCCCTTCGCGCCAAGTCGGATGAACTGGAGCGGGCCAATGCCGCGCTGATGGAGGCGGATCGTTTCAAGAGCGAATTCCTCGCCCTCACCAGTCATGAACTGCGAACCCCCCTCACGGGCATCCTGGGTTTCACCCGCCTGGTGCTGGACGGCCTCTACGAGGATGAGGACGAGATGAACAGGATGCTGCTGGACAGCTACCACAGCGGCCAGCATCTCCTGCAGCTGCTCAATGACATCCTGGACCTGGCCAAGATCGAATCAGGGCGTCTCAAGATGCAGGTGGAACCCTGGTCCCTCGGCGTCCTCATGGAGGAAGTGAAACCCATCGCCATGGCCTACCCCCATCCCGCCGAGGTGGCCCTCCTCTGGCCAGACAACCTGGCCGACCTCCCGGAGGTCATGATCGACCCCGGCCGCCTGAAGCAGGTGCTTCTCAACACCCTCT
>CAZPUI010000981.1:0-1999 GCA_964589695.1 uncultured Solibacteraceae bacterium
AGGGCTACCTAGGCCCGGGCGGTGGCAGCACGCCGTGTGGCCGGGGAACGCCCGCGCGGCCGCCAGTCAGCGCCGGCTGCGGTCGAAGACGCACTCGCCGGCGACCCAGGTCTGCAGCACTTCGGTCTTCCAGATGTCGTCGGGCGGAATGGCGAACGGGTCGCGGTCGACCAGGATGAAGTCGGCCCATTTGCCGGGATCCAGGGAGCCGAGGATGTCTTCCTGGTGCGGGAGGTGGCGGGACGCCCCGGGGAGTCCAAGCTGGCGACCCTGGGCCTGCCCAAGGCCCTGCTGGTGGCCCGGATCTGCCTGGACGCGAAGGCCCAGGGCTACCTGGTGTACGAAAACCAGGAGGACGCGGAAGCCTTCCAGCTGGAGGACCTGGAGCTGCTCACGGAGCTGAAGGAGCACTTCGTCAGCGCCTTCAGCAAGGCCCAGGCCCTGGATGCCCTGAAGGGGGCCAATGCCCAGGAGATGGCGGCCCGCGAATCGGCGGAGCGGGCGACCCGCTCGAAGAGCGAGTTCCTGGCCAATATGAGCCACGAAATCCGCACCCCCATGAATGCCATCATCGGTTTTTCAAACCTGGGTCTGCGGTTGGAGGCCTCCCCCAAGCTTTCGGACTACCTGCGCAAGATCAGCACCGCCAGCCATGCCCTGCTGGGAATCATCAACGACATCCTGGACTTCTCCAAAATCGAGGCGGGCAAGCTGCACCTGGAATCGGTGCCCTTCGGGGTGCAGGAGCTGCTGGGAACGACCCTGGACCTCTTCACCCAGAAATGCAGCGAAAAAGGTCTGGAGCTGATCCTGGACTACGACCGGGAGCTGCCGACCACCCTGGTGGGCGATCCGATGCGCCTTGGGCAGGTCCTGGTGAACCTGCTGGGCAACGCCGTCAAATTCACCGCCCAGGGATTCGTCCTGGCCAAGGTGGCCATCGCCGGTCGGGGCGAAGGGGGTCTCCACGTGGCCTTCTCCGTGCGGGATTCAGGCATCGGTCTGACCCCGGACCAGCAGGCACGGCTCTTCACGCCCTTCACCCAGGCGGACAGCTCCACCACCCGCAGGTATGGCGGCACGGGCCTGGGACTCACCATCTCCCGCCACATGGTGGAGATGATGGGTGGCACCCTCACCCTGGAAAGCCAGCCCGGCGTGGGCACCACCTTCACCTTCACGGTGCTCTTGGGGCAGGGGGACTCCCAGGCACCCGCAGGGTGGGAGCTCCCGGAGGGACTGCGCCCGCTGAGGACCCTGGTGGTGGACGACCAGCCCCTGGCCCTGGAGGTCCTGAGGCGCAGCCTGCAGGACCTGGGTCTTCAGGTCACCCCCGCGAGCTCCGGGGAGGAGGCCCTGGCCCAGCAGGCCCCCTTCGAGCTTCTCCTGGCGGATGCGAAGATGCCCGGCATCGACGGTGTGGAGCTGGTCCGTCGGCTCCGGACCCTGGGGCGCCCAGGCCCCTTCACCGCGATCCTCCTGGGGTCCCCCTTCGAACGGGACGAGGTCCTGGCCGAGGCGGCCCAGGTGGGGGTGAGGGACTTCCTGGCCAAACCCGTGACCCCCGCCCTGCTCCTGCACGCCCTGCTGGAAGCCTTCGGGAAGGCCGAGGCCCCGGCGCTGGCGGCCGCCGAGACGGCGGATGTCCTTGGCCCGACCTTCCAGGGGGTGCGGGTCCTTCTGGCGGAGGACAACGCCATCAACCAGGAGATTGCCCTGGAGCTCCTCCGGGGGGCCGGCCTGCAGGTGGATGTGGCTTCCACGGGCCTCGAGGCGGTGGCCATGGTGGACCGGGTCCGGTACCACGCCGTGCTCATGGATGTGCAGATGCCCGAGCTGGACGGCTACGGCGCCACCGCCCGCATCCGGGAGAAGACGACCCACAAGGACCTGCCCATCATCGCCATGACGGCCCACGCCATGGCGGAGTACCGGGAGGAATGCCTGGCGGCGGGCATGAATGACTTCATTGCCAAACCCATCGAACCCCGGGTGCTGT
>CAZPUI010000982.1:0-1997 GCA_964589695.1 uncultured Solibacteraceae bacterium
CAGGTCCTTGGGCCACGTACACCCAGCAGGGCAGGGTCGTGGGGGAGCGCCAGTGGTATTCCGGAACCCAGCAGCCCATGCACGAATCGGCCCTGGCCGTGGAGGCCACCACCGCGCGCCCCACGGAAATCATGATCCATCGCATGTGGCATCCGAACGGCAAGCTCCGGAGCGTGGCCTGCGCGTTCCAGGGCCGGACCCTTGGCCCCACCCTCCGCTGGTTGGAGTCGGGGGCCTTGGAGGACAGCCTCTTTCTGACGGACCGAGGGGTGGTGAGGCGGGACGTTTACATGCAGATGTGGCAGCAGAATCCGAAGCTGCCCCATCCGGATGTCTTTGCCCATTTCCTCCCATCCGCAGGTGCGGACCCCAAGCCGCCCGCGGGTCCTCCATCCACCTCCAGACCCCCGTCCACCCCGCCACCGTCCACCCCGCCCCCGCCCACCCCCCTGCCCACCATGCCCCTGTGCTGGGGTCCCCATTGCACCTTTGCCGAGGTTGCCCAGGCCCAGGAGGTTCCCTTCGGGGTGGTGGCCCTCGTGGCCCGGTACGCTTATCCGAGCCTCGCCAAGGACACGTCCATGCGCGTCTCCTGGCACTTGAACGGTGGCACAACGCCACTCCGGGCAACCTCCCATGTGCTAAGGGCCGGAAGCCGTGCCTTCGAGGCCCCCCTGTCCCAGGTCAACCAGGCCCTGAGCCCCGGTTCGTACCGGGTGGTCTTCACCGTGGACGGCCGGGATATGGCCGAAGGGCGCCTGCGCATCCAACCACCGCCACCCCTGGGGGGAGAGGAGCCCGCCAAGGCCTACATGACGGGACTGCAGGGACTCCAGGCCGCCCTGCAGGCCATCGACGCCGGCCAAGCCCGCCAGGCCCAACAGCATGCAACCCGGGCCCTCCCCCACCTGGCCAAGGCCCTGGGCGCAAACCCCCAACTGCCGGACCTGGTCGCCGTCCACGAACTGGCCCAGGCGGTCATCGCCCTCGGGAAGATGGCCT
Organism: uncultured Solibacteraceae bacterium; assembly: GCA_964589695.1. Classification (GTDB taxonomy): domain Bacteria; phylum Acidobacteriota; class Holophagae; order Holophagales; family Holophagaceae; genus CAZPUI01. The sequence continues at coordinate 1,003 of CAZPUI010000982.1, forward strand.
CCGCCGCCGAGGGGCGCGACAAACCCTCGGCCCTCGCCTGGGCGCAACGGGCCGTCGCCCATGGCCGGAACGCCCAGAGCTGGGCCCAGGACGCCAAGCTCGCCACCAGCGCCCGCCGCATGGCCGACCAGATCGCCGCGGCCCTGCCAGGCATGAGGTAGCTCGGTCGAAGCCAGGGGCCGGGGGTGGCACGTCCAAAGATTGGTTCAAGTTGCTTTTGCACAACGGCTTACCCTTGGCATCCCCGGATCTCGCAAAGATACAAAACATGCGCCGGGGCCCGATCCGACCGATACTACCCACTCACCCATAGGAGCCGCACATGGCCGAACGAACCTTGGCAGTCGTCATGGCAGGGGGCATGGGGGAGCGCCTGAAGCCCCTCACGGATGTGCGGACCAAGCCGGCGGTGCCCTTTGGGGCCATCTTCCGCATCATCGACTTCACCTTGAGCAACTGCATCAATTCGGGGGTCCGGCAGATCTTTGTCCTCACCCAGTACAAGTCCCATTCCCTGAGCCGCCACATGGCCACGGGCTTCGATTTCCTGCCCCAGCGCCTGGACGAGTTCATCGAGGAGATCCCCGCCCAGATGCAGCTGGGCCACCAGTGGTACAAGGGCACGGCGGATGCCATCCGCCAGAACCTGCCCTTCATCGACAGCGTGGCCGCGGACAACCTGCTCATCCTGGCGGGGGACCACATTTACAAGATGGACTACCGGCTGCTGCGCCAGTTCCACCGTTCCCGGGAGGCGGCCCTCACGGTCTCCGTCCTGCGGGTGCCTGCGGCCGTGGCGGCGGGCCAGTACGGGGTGCTGGAGGTGGACGAGGATGGGCGGATCCTGGGCTTCGAGGAGAAACCCCTGGCGCCCAAATGCCTGCCTGGCACCACGGACTGCCTGGCCTCCATGGGGATCTACCTCTTCGAGAACGAGGTCCTGCACCGCTGGCTGACAACGACCTGCTGGATTTCGGCAAGGATGTGATCCCCGC
>CAZPUI010000983.1:0-1524 GCA_964589695.1 uncultured Solibacteraceae bacterium
GATCCCGCACCTTGACGTAGGGGAAACGACTCTCGATGCGGGCGATGCGCTCCTCCAGGATGCCCCACTGGGGCAGTGGGCCCACGATGGAGAAGGGGAATTCCGCCCGGGTGTTCCCGCTGAAGATGGCCCGGGTATCCTCCTGGGCTGCCTGGTCCCGACCCGCCCGCAGGAGGTCGATCTGGGCCGTCATCAAGCGCCGGGATTCCCGAACGGTGAAGGTGATCCACCATGTGAGTTGGACCAGAAGCAGGATCGCCACGCTCCAGAAGATGAGCTTCTCCATGGAGGGGGGCTGTATGCGGACATCGGGGGATCGGGTCATGGGAATCCGCTGGAAACCACCAGTCTACCGGACATGGGCTTGCATTCCCTGGTCTGCAAGGCATCCTAGTATTCCAGCACCATCCCGCTCATCTGGAACACACCCAGGCACCCATGGCGAATTTCTCGCAAGCTCCCGGCTTACCAGGCACTCCCGGACGTCCCGGGGGTGGGGGTCTCGGCCAAAGCCAGATGTCCAGCCAGCGGGATCTGCTGGCGGAAACGGTGCTGTACCAGCGGCAGATCGCCAGCCTGTCCCAGGAAGTGAAGTATCTGCGCACCAAGCTCGCCCACCGGACCCACCAGATCTCTGTCCTGCAGCATGTCTCCGAAATCCTGGCGGCCACCCCCAAAGTGGCTCAGATCGTCGCGGTTCTGCAGGACATTTTCGTCCAGGAATTCCACGCCAAGACCTGTGTGATCTGGACCATGGACCATGGCGGCGCCAGTTTTGCCCCCCGAACGGGGTACGGCGTACCCCGCAGCATGTGGAGCAATTTCGAACTGCCCGCCCCCAACCCCTTCCCCGGCGCCCCCATCGTGCTCTTCCAGGACCAGTTCCTGGAACCCAGTCTCACTCCCCGAGCCTTGAGCATCCTGCGACCCAAACCCGAGTCCCAACTTTTCTTCATTCCCTTCGAGCACCAGTTGCTCCTCATGGGCTTCGCCATCCTCGGCCTGGAGCCCGAACGGAAAATGGAAGAGGACCAGGAGACCCTGAACGTCCTCCAGCGCCAGGTGGCTGTGTCCATCTACAATGCCTGGCTGTTCAAGGACCTCGGTGAGCAGCGGGATGCACTGCGCAGCAAATCCGACGAACTGGAACGGGCGAACTCCGCCCTGCTGGAAGCGGACCGATTCAAGAGCGAATTCCTCGCCCTCACCAGCCACGAGTTGCGGACACCTCTCACCGGCATCCTGGGTTTCACACGCCTGGTGCTGGATGGCCTCTATGACGACGAAGACGAGATGCGACGGATGCTCCTGGACAGCTACCACAGTGGCCAGCACCTCCTTCAGTTGCTGAACGACATCCTGGATCTGGCCAAGATCGAATCGGGCCGCCTGAAGATGCAGGTGGAACCCTGGTCCCTGGCCATCCTGCTGGAGGAAGTGAAGCCCATCGCCACGGCCTACCCTCGTAGCCCCACCGTGGCCCTCACTTGGCCAGAAAACCTAACCGACCTTCCCGAAGTCCAA
>CAZPUI010000983.1:1534-1991 GCA_964589695.1 uncultured Solibacteraceae bacterium
CCACGGTGGTGGAGACGGGCATCGGCATTGCCCCGGAAACCCTTCCCAAGCTCTTCCAGAAATTTGTCCAGGCAGAGGGTGGCCATGCCCGGGAATACGGGGGCACCGGCCTGGGACTGGTGATCTGCAAGCACCTCATGGAGCTGATGGGAGGCACCATCAATCTCCATAGCGAGGGTCTGGGCCTGGGTTCCACCCTCACCCTCACCGTCAAGATCGTCTAGGTTCCAGCCGCACCATGGTCTCCCCTACGCCATGACCACCCTCGACGTCACCCCTCCTGACCCAGCGCCCTGGGATGGTCCGCCCTCCGCCGGCGCCGTGGACATGGAGACCCTGCCCATGGCTGGGTCCGTGCTGCTCCAACCCGAGGACGGGGCCGGGGCCCTGATGCATCCGGTCCCGACCATGCTGGCCGCCCTCGGCCCCCAGTGCCGGCCGCGCGACCTCCTTCGCC
>CAZPUI010000984.1:0-1982 GCA_964589695.1 uncultured Solibacteraceae bacterium
GGGTTGATGGGGCTGGGCTTTCAGGGGGGGGAGGGGCCTGGGAATCACGTCTCGGGACGGGCCTCGGTGTGCCAGTGCATCGCTCGGACTTTAAGCACTGGAGTGGTCTGCGTCGATATCTCCTGCGTAGGTGACCGACGCTATGGTCTGGTCCAGGACGACGAGATGATCATCACCATCCCCGCAGGCAAGTTGGAGCAGGTGGTCCGGGGGATGAAGGCCTCGGACCCCTTCGCATCCTACCCATTCTCCCCTTTCCTGGGCTTCAATGTACTGTTCCCGCCGGATTACGAGCCGACCACCAATGAACTGGACAAGGAATGACCCCACCGTGGGACCTAACCAATGAATTAATAATGGTGGATTCCTTTCCCACGAACGGTAGAAGCGAATGGTCCTAACACCGGAGATGGCCAGGGCGGGCATAACGCCACAGTTGCTGAAGACCACCAAGCGCATCAAGTGCCCGCGCTGTGGCAAGGAATTCAGCCTTTTCCAGTCCCGAGCCATCGCCTGCGTTGGCTGCCCCAAGTCCACCACCAATTGCCGATATGCCAGGTGTGTGCACTGCGACCAAGAGTTCCCTCTCCAGGAGTTCAACGCCACCAGCAAGGAGCAGGAGGCGTTCGTGGCCAACTACATGAACGATATTTTGGCCAACTACCGCAAGTCGGTGGGAAAGGAAAGGAATCGCTGAATCATCTCAAAGGTGCGCCGCAGGAATCGCACTTCTGCTCCCCGGCCTGGTTCTGGCTTCCGCAATACTCACATTTTGCCTTGGCCATCTGCTCTTCCATCTTCATGGCAAGCTTTTTCTTGTGCCGGGAGTGAAGAGCCCATCCTGATAAGAGCATCACCCCTCCTACCACGCACAGGATCAAGGCTAGCCACAGGAATCCCGTCTCCCCCAGAGCGCCGGGGATGGCGAAGAAGAAACCGAAGAACAGAATCATACCCCCCAGCCCCATCAAGAGAATGGGGGCGACCGGCTCTGGCTCCGGCCTTGAGCAATTGGGGCAATCCTGCCCCTCATTCGAGATAGGCGTTGGCGTGGTACTTTGCCCCATAGGCCCGACCCTCACTTCTTGGCGAACTTTGACCACATCTCATGGCGATAAAGGGTGCGACCGTCCGCCCCGTTGATGTTGAACAGGCAGAATGGGATCAACTTACCGTCCGGGGTGATGGTGTGGATGCAGCAGTTCATCAAACGCTCCGTTTCCACGTTCCATGCGTCCTGGAATGCCATGGTGGAAACCGTGAGGTAATGGGTCTTGGCCCGGGAAAGGAAGGACCCCCATCCACTTGAATCCTGGCTGTCCTCCTCCAGCGTCAAAGATTCCTCGATGTAGCGCCACAGGTCGGAGATCTCCTTGCGGGTCTTGCTGGCGATGGCCTTGGTCTCCCTGGGCGGGCCGAGGGCCCTTGACGTCAGAGGGAACATGGAGCCATCCTCCATGATCACCGACATTGACTTGGAGTCGCAATGCACGTTGGAGCAGGAGGTGGGGATGAAGCAGTCCGCCCTCAGCTCGCCATTGGTCTGCTTCTCGATGGCGTTCAATAGGTCGGGTATGGTCACGCGGTCCAGGTCCCTAGGGGTGATCGGATACCTGCCGAAATAGGCGATGGGCTGGAAATGGATGCCTTTGACGGTGGGCACCTTGCTTTTAGCGTAGCGGATCACGTCACCCACCTGGTTCAGGTTGATGTTCGGGGATACGACACAGACCAGCGTCACCCCCATGTCCACCTTGGCGCAGTTGTCCACCGCATCCAGCTTGGACTGCAACAGGTCCTTTCCACAGGTGGCCATGTAGACATCGGAGGTCATGCCATCGAATGAGAAGTAGAGCGAGTCCACTCCAGCGTCACGGCACTCCTTGAGGAACTCGATGTCCTGACCGAACCGCACGCCGTTGGTGTTGACCTCGATGTGGTCGATGCCCATGCTCTTGCCCAATCGGATGATGTCAGGCAGG
>CAZPUI010000985.1:0-1980 GCA_964589695.1 uncultured Solibacteraceae bacterium
GGCATCTGCTCCCACAGCCACACCACCTGCTACTGCATGGCGGTGGAACAGATCCTCAACCTGGAGCTGCCCAAGCGCGGGGCCTACCTCCGCGCCCTGGTCTGCGAGCTGGAGCGCATCCACAGCCACCTGCTCTGGATCGGCGTGGCGGCCCACGAGGTCGGCTTTGACACCCTGTTCATGTACACCTGGCGCGACCGCGAAATCATCATGGAGGCCCTGGAGGAGATCAGCGGCAACCGGGTGAATTACGCCATCAACACCATCGGGGGTGTGCGCCGCGATGTGAACGACGCCCAGCGCAAGAAGATCCTGGGTCACCTCGACGCCCTTTTGGAGCGGGTGGCCTACTACGCGCGTATCGGCACCACCGAGCCCAGCTTCATCGCCCGCATCAAGGGCGTGGGCAAGCTGTCCCATCAGCGGGCCGTGGAACTCTGCGCCGTGGGCCCCTTCGCCCGGGCCTCGGGCATGGCCATGGACATCCGCAAGGACGATCCCTACGGTGCCTATCCCTTCCTGGACTTCAAGGCCGTCTGGAACACGGAATGCGATATCTTCGGCCGCGTGCTCGTGCGCGTGGGTGAGCTGGTGGAATCCATCAGCATGGTTCGCCAGATCCTGACCGACCTGCCCGAGGGCGACTTTGTGGCCCCGAAGGTGCCCCGCCGCGTGCCGGCCGGCGCCGCCTTCGCCCGCTACGAGGCCCCCCGGGGCGAGGACATCCACTATGTGCGCGGCAACGGGACCGAGAAGCCCGAGCGCGTGAAGGTCCGGGCACCCACCATGGCCAATGCCGTGGCCGCCACGGAATCCGTGGTGGGCTGCGTGGTGGCGGATATTCCCATCGCCATCGCCTCCATGGACCCCTGCTTCAGCTGCACCGACCGCACCACCATCGTTCTGAACGATCCCCGCAAGGGACGCCAGGTCATGGACATGGAGGAGCTGCGTCGCTACGGCATCGACTGGTACCGCAAGAACAAGGGCATCCGCCTGAGCTGAGCCCGGAGGCACATCCATGGAATTCCTCACCGTCCTTTTCCTGCTCCTGGTTTTTCCGGGCTTTGCGTTCCAGAGCTTCATCAGCACCTTCTTGGAGTGGGTGGATCGCAAGCTCTACGCCCGGCTCCAGAACCGCCGCGGACCTCTCTTCACGGGTCCCAATGGCTTTGGTCAGCCCATCGCGGACATCATCAAGCTCATGGCCAAGGAAGACCTGGTGCCCGCCGCCGCGGACAAGTTCATGTTCGGGGCGGCCCCCATCGTGGCCTTCGCCGCGGTGCTCACCGCCGGGATGTTCGTCCCCTTCATGCCCATGGGACCCCAGGTGGCCTTCAAAGGCGATCTGATCGTGGTGCTCTACCTGCTCACCCTCCCCAGCTTCATGCTGTTCCTGGGTGGGTGGTCCAGTGTCAGTCCCTTCGCCCTCATTGGTGCCACCCGGGTACTCACCCAGGTGTTTGCCTACGAAGTGCCCTTCTTCATCGCCCTGCTCACCCCTGCCATGGTCACCGGCAGCTGGCAGATCAGCGACATCGCCACCCACCCCTGGTGGACCGGCGGCGCCCTCAGTGTGGGCCTGCGGTGCGTGGCCCAGACCATCGGGCTGCTGGTGGGTGTGGTTACCCTCCAGGCCAAGCTGGAGCGGGTCCCCTTCGACATCCCCGAGGCCGAAACCGAAGTGGTGGCGGGTCCCCTCACCGAGTACAGCGGTAAGAAATACGCCATGTTCCGCCTGCGGAAGGACATCCTGAGGTGGGTGGGTGCGGCCCTCCTGGGGGTGCTTTTCCTCCCCAATGTCATTCTGGGTGCCAAGCCCGGCATGGGGCTGATCGCGCTGAACATCCTGGCCATCTGCTTCAAGGCCACCCTGGTGGTGGGTCTGCTCGCGGGCATGCGTTCGGCCTTCGCCCGCATCCGCATTGACCAAATTGTCAACTTCAGCTGGAAGTACCTGGCCACCGCGGCCCTTGCCCC
>CAZPUI010000986.1:0-1980 GCA_964589695.1 uncultured Solibacteraceae bacterium
GTCAAGATGCGAGTAAACAGTGGGAAGAGGCGACACTACGGTGTTGAAGCTGAGATGAGTTGGAGTTTCCTTCCCAGTGCAGATCTATCTCTCAACGGCTACTACGTCAACGCGGAGAACCTCCAGACCAATTCGGTTGTGCCGAACGTTCCAAACCATGGAGAAAGCTTGATTCTCCGCCTTCGTCCCGAAACTTGGTATTCCTTTGTCTTGACGCTCCGTCATGTGGGTTCCATGAGGCGCGAGGCGGGAGATCCTCGGCCGCCCGTACCCGCCCGATACGCGACAGGATTCAGCTTCGTGCTCTCCCGGGGGGGGATCGGGCTGAAAGCCGGGTTGACCAACGCCACGAACCAGGATCTGCGATCCCCTTCCCTGAAAGGGAGCTTACCGGTCGATTACCCCATCTCGCCTCGAACCTGGACGGCTTCGCTGAGTTACCGCTTCTAGGGGACATGACGATCGAAAACAGGCCTCATGCTTCGATTGTCCTTCCATGCGCCATCGGGCCCACCCCCCAGGGATGGGCCCAAATGGCGACGTTCTCGGCAGGTGGGCTAATTGGCCGCGGCGGTGGCGGAAACCCCCACACCACAGGTGTTGTACCCCTTCCCGCCCCCGCGGTTGTTGCGGGTGGGGCTCGCCACGAAGGAGCCGCAGCGGGTGGCGCAGGTGTTATTGGTGACCAGGGTCGCCGCGCCCTTCACCTGTCCAGCCTCATCGGCCTCCAGGCTCTGCAGGGTCTCCCGGCGCAACGCGAGTTTCTTCATGGGGTCCTCCCGGAAAAAGGTTGACCCTCAAGTTAGGGAGCCTCCCCGCCGGGACAAGGGCGGAAGATCCGAGAGGAGGGGGGACAGATCCGGTGTTCTCAGGCGACCCAAGCAACCGACCCGCTGACGACACCAAATCTGACCCACCACCGAAGGGGGCAGAAAACAGCGGCGCCCATGACCCCCAGCGTGCCCTGCCGCATTCCGTCCATCGTCTTCCTCACCCGCTGTCACGGGAAATGGGTATCACAGGCGCCCTGCCTCCGTTACGATTCACCAAGCTCCCAGTCAGCGTCCATGAACGCTCAAGCTAGGACAACAAAGCATCATTGCCGATGCCGTTTTCCGCGACACCTCCTGTTTTTCGGCAAGCTCGGCAACGGGACGGTCACACTGCCAACCCGCCACTCGACTGGAATCAAACGGCCACTGACAGGGCACCTTCTCTGGTCAATGGTTTTCAGTTCTCCCACAATACCCCGGCTGTGTTTTATCCCGATTGGCTCAGTTCATACGCAAAAGGTACTTCCATGCCCAACAAGCTGATTGCGCTGTTACTAATTCTGATCAGTGCAACATCGAGAAGCCAGTCAATCAACAATGGCCTTGAGCTTAATTATTACGGCTCTAAAAATTTCATCAATGTATCAACTCTAAAATTGGTCAACTTAAAAGACATTGAAAGTCTGCTGGATTCAGAGCCCTATTCAAATATGTTCAAATGGACCCAAAGAAATTTTTGGGGCTTGGAGCGCGCCGACTATAAACAGATATTTTTATATTCATTTGGAATGAGCAAAGAGGCATACACGCAGAGGGTCAAAGCACTCACCGAATCCAACCCATGGATTGATTCCTATTTCAAAAACCTTATTAAACTCCTGGTGCATAGCAGAGAAAACAGTTCCGAAATTAAAAATAAAATCAAATTAATCCAATCATCAATCGACACAAAAGCGATTCTTGCCCGGGTTGATAAGTATTTGCCAGCATCGACAAACCATATCAACATCAAGGTGTATTTCTTGATTGGTCTAAATCAAGGATCAGGGCTAGACGATTCAATCATTATCGATGCTGCACGCATTTCTGATGATATGAAAAAATTAACCGATTGGATTGCACACGAGACCTACCACTGCCTGCGAGACAATATTCTCAGAGAGCGAAAACAAAGTATCAACAAGGATGGGGCTTTGTGGAAAGTTCT
>CAZPUI010000987.1:0-1976 GCA_964589695.1 uncultured Solibacteraceae bacterium
TTGGGGTGTGGGAGCCCATGGGCATCCTCTTCCCGGGCTCCGATGACAACGCCTCCGGCACCGCCGCGGCGATGAAGTCCGCCCGGGCCTTCGCCCTGAACGGCGTGCGGCCCAAGCGCTCCATGGTCTTCGTGCTCTTTGGGGGCGAGGAGCAGGGCATCAAGGGCTCCAATTTCTTTGCCGATCACCTGCCCAAGCCCATCACCAAGGTCACGGCCATGCTCAACTTCGACATGGAGGGGGTGGGGGAGAAGGCCTCCGTGTCCCTCTCACCGGGGCTCGAGGCGACGAAGCCCCTCCTTGAAAAGTCGGATGCCGAAGGCAAGATCGGCCGCATCGGGGTCACCCGCAGCATCGGCGTACGTAGCGGCGACATCGGACCCTTCTTCGTGAAGGGCGTCCCCGTGGTCTCCTTCTTCTCCAGCGGGAACCGTCCCGCCTTCTCCTACCACCTGCCCGGGGACAACCCCAGCATCATCCAGTCCGAGGTCATGGCCCACATCGCGCGCCTGGGTTTCCGCTACGGGTTCTACCTGGCGGACCGGTAGGTCAACAGGCTAGGGCTTGATCTTGGCGAGGGCCGCTTCGAACTCTTTGAGGCTGCCTTCCTGGATCCGCTCAAGGGTGTGCAGCCGGACCACCAGGATCCTGACCGACGCAATGAGTTGATCCAGGGTCTGGTTCTGCTTGTCCACGCTGGTGCCCGCATCCACGCTCGCGGCGTTGGCCGCCAGGCTCATGCGCTGCAGGTCTTCCAGGACCGCTGCCTGCTGGGTATCCATGCGCCGCTGGTTCTTGTAGGCATTGGAAAGGATCTGGACCTTCTCGAAGGCCACGTAATGGACCACCTGGGAGGCCACGGCGGCATCCCAGGCGGCGCTGGGCAGGTCGCCCAGCTGGAACTTGAGGTTGCCCAGCGTCAGTTCGGTTCCCTTGGAAGGCTTTCGCCTCAAGGCCTCCGCGGACTTGAGGAAGTCCTTCAATCCCTTGCTGGTCTCGCGGGTGCTCTCCATCAAGGTCTTCACTTCCTTGATGTTGGATTCAAGTTCCGCCTCCACGGCCTTCATGGCCCGTTCCGCCTGGTTCGCCCGGGTGTGGTTCTGGTGGCAGGATTCCAGCCCCAGGGCCATGAGCAGGCCAAGGAAGGTGGCAAAGAGATGCTTCGCAAAGGTCTTGATATCTTCGGGTAGGTGCATATGCAGCATGGTGACCTCAGGGTCGGTGAAATGCTTTCAGGATGGGAAATTCAAGTCGGGGCTGGGCCTATTTTGACCGGATTTGTTCAGGGCGCGAACCTGCCAGGGGGCGTTCCTCGGATGCCCCTGACTTAGCCCCGTCCCTCCCGCAGCAGCCTGGCAGGCGTGTCGCGGTCCAGGCGCCACAGGGGCAGGGCGCCGGCGAGGAGCCCCGTGGTGAGCAGGCCCAGGGCCACCCAGGCCAGGGTGCCGAAGTCCAGGGATGGCAACCCCGACACCCAGGTGCGCAGGAGCCGCCAGGTCACGAGGGTGGTCAGGAGCCCACCCCCCAGACCCGCCCCCAGGGGCCAGGTCAGGGCGCGGAGGAAGTCCCGGCGGATGCGCCCCGGGGTCGCACCCAGGGCCATGCGCAGCCCCGCCTCCGCGAGACGCTGGAGGGTGAGGTGGCGCTGGAGGGCATAGAGGCCCAGGAGCGAGAGGGCGAGGGCGGCGGCCCCGAGCATGCCGAAGAGGGTGGCGGCCAGGCGCTGGGGCTGAAGCTGGCGCTCCAGGCGTGCTTCCAGGGACTCCGCCCGTTGGATGGCCAGGCGGGGGTCCAGTCGGCGGATTTCGCCTTCCACCCATGGGTAGAGGTGGGCGGCGGCCATGGGGCTGCGCACGAGCAAGGTCTGGAGGGGATCGATACGCTGGCGGCTGGCGTAGAAGACGGTGGGCACATGGGCAAATGCGGGTCCTTCCCAGCGGTGGTTGGCCACCACACCCACCACCTGGGCACGGAGT
>CAZPUI010000988.1:0-1967 GCA_964589695.1 uncultured Solibacteraceae bacterium
AAACCCTCCACCGGCTTCGGGAGGCGGGGGCTCGGCACCGCGAGCGGCACCGCCCCAGCGGCCTCCAGATCACCCTGGCGGAGAGCATTCATCACCTGCGCGCAGACCATTGGGAGGAAGTCACCCGCGGAGCCACCGTGTTTCTCCAGCGCCCCCACCTCGAGGTGCTGGAATGGCATGCCCCCACCAACCTTCGCCCGAGGCTGGCCCTGGTCTACCAGGACGGCAGCCCCGTGGCCGCCGTGGCCGCCCAGGCGGTGGAGCTTCGGGGGGACCAGTTGCCCCCGCCGCCGGGCTCCAAGGGGGCCAAGGCGGCCACGAAGGCCCTGGCCCGGATGAAGGAGCGGATCCTGGTGTGTGGGAACCTCCTGAGCTGGGGGTTCCATGGCGTGGCCTTCCGGGAAGGGACGGATCCCGCGAAGGCCTGGCCAGGGGTGGCGGAGGCCCTGTACCGGATGCGCCGGGCTGACAAACTCTTCGGGGAAACCTCCCTGGTGATGGTCAAGGACCTGGACGATGGGGTGGACCCGGTCCCCCTGAGCCGCTTCAGCTACCGTGCCTTGGAGACTGAGCCCAACATGGTGCTGGCCCTGGATCCAGCCTGGCGCAGCTTCGACGACTACCTGGCCAGCCTGCGCAGCACCTACCGCAACGCGGCCCGCAAGGTGCGCAAGGACTGCGAAGCCGCGGGACTGCGCATTGTGCCCCTGGAAGCTCCCCAGGTGGCGGCCCAGGCCGAGGCCATGATGGACCTCTACCACCAGGTCCACGACCAGCAGAAACTGCGCCTGGTAACCCTCCAGCCCACCTACCTCCCCGCCCTGGCCCAGGCCTTGGGCAGGGATTTCCGGACCCTGGCCCTCTACACCACCGAGGGGCACATGGTTGGATTTATGACCACCCTGCGGGACCGGGAAGGTGCGGTGGGCTACTACATCGGCTTCCACAAGGCCACCGCCGCGTCTGGAGTCCCCATCTACCTCCGCCTGCTCCAGGCCAGCATCGAGGATGCCCTGGCCCTGGGCGCGCGCTGGCTGAGCCTGGGGCGTTCGGCCCTGAGCCCCAAGGCCAGCCTGGGGGCCCAGCCCCAGCCCATGCGCTGCATGGTGCGCCATCGGATCCCTGCCCTGAACCTGATCCTCCGGGGTCTCCTGACCCAGCTCCCGGACCCGGACCTGCCCCCGGAGCGCAACCCCTTCAAAGCATGAAAGGAAAAGGGGCCTGCCTAGCCTGTTGAATTGGATAGCCTTAACCTCGACCCCGCCACCCCGACCCACGCATGAGCCCAGATCCCAATCCCCATCAGGCGAAGGTAAGGCAGCTCGTATCGGCCTTCCGCACCTTCGCCCAACAGCATTCGTTCACCACCTGCTGGAAGGTGGAGTACTGCGGCATGGATCGCCCCTGGGTCTTGGCCCTCGAACCTCACGAGGTGCTTGAAGAGGTTAAGTTTTGTGCGGAGGAGGGGCTGCAGGTGGCCTGGTTCCACGAGGAGGATCAGCTTTGGCTGGTGGTGCAGGAGGTGGACTGCCCCATGCCCACGCAGGCCCAGGTGAAGGCCCACGAAGCCATGGTGGACGTGGATGCCCTCCTGAGGGATGCGGGGATTTCATGAGCTTCCCGGAGTTCAAACCCTCCGAATTCCTCGCCTGGGCGGAGCACCATTTCAGCCTGAGCATTCCCGCCAAAGAGGCGGAGCAGATCCGGACCCTGGAGGAGCTGGCCTTCTGCATCTCCGAGCAGCTGCGCTACGACCAGGGTCCCCAGGCGCCCTCCCCCAGGACGGTGATCCAGGAGCTCTCCAAGCACCTGGTGACCTTCTACCGGATCCCCACCGAGGCGCTGCGGCCCGAGACTCGGATCCAGGGCGACCTGGCCAGGACCTGACGGGGCCCGATCCCGTACTGGGAACCTTCATGGCCCCCAGGGGCTTCCGCTATAGTCATGTCGAACCTTCAATCCAGCGG
>CAZPUI010000989.1:0-1960 GCA_964589695.1 uncultured Solibacteraceae bacterium
CATGCTGGGGCAGGCCGTAGCCCTGCATGGGGCGCACGATGACACCGCGCTTCAGCAGGTCCTTGAAGAATTCGGGGGCCGGTAAAACGGTTTCCATGAGCACGAAGTTGCCGGAATCCCCGCTCACCTGGCAGCGGTGCTGCTGGGCCTCCCGGAAGAAGGCCTCCCGGGCCTCCCGGTTGCGGTCCCGGCGGAAGGCCTCGAAGGCTTCGTCCGCAATGGCCACTTCCGCCGCCACCTGGGCCAGGTGGTTCGTGTTGAAGGGGCTGCGCACCCGCTCCAGGAGCCCCAGGAGGCGCGGACTCCCCAGGCCGTACCCCACCCGCAGGGTGGCCAGGGCGTAGATCTTGGAGAAGGTGTGGAGCACCAGGAGGTTCTCCCGCTGGGGCAGGAACTGGGCGGCATCGGGGAAGGTGCCGGGCACCTCGTATTCGGCGTAGGCCTGGTCCACCACCAGGAGGATGTCCTCCCGCAAGGAGGTCACGAGGCGGGCAATGGCCTCCCGTCCCAGCATCACCCCCGTGGGGTTATTGGCGTTGGCCAGGTAGACCATGCGGGTGTCCGGCTGGACGGCCTGGAGGATGGCCTCCACATCCACCTCCGTGGCCGTGGCCCTCGTCTCGATGACCCGCCCCCCCGCCGTCTGGGTGGCAATGCCCCCGATGGCGAAGCTGTGCTTCGGCAGGACCGCGCTGCCCCCCTCCAGGAAGGCCGCCTTGGCGGCCATCTCGATGATTTCGGCGCTGCCGTTCCCCAGCACGATCTGCTCCAGGGCCACCCCCCGGCGCTTGGCGATGGCCAGGCGGGTGTAGTAGCCATCGGACACCGGGTAGATGCCCACCCCCTCGTCCGCCCCCCCCTGGATGGCCGCCATCAAGCGGGCCTTCACGGCCTCCGTGGGCCCCCAGGGATTCTCGTTGGAGGCCAGTTTCACGATCTCAGCCAGTCCCATCTCCCGCTTCACCTCCTGGATGGGCTTGCCGGGGATGTAGAGCGGAATCTGCTTCAGGCGCTCGAAGGAAGGGGACTCGACAAGGGTCATGGGTGGCTCCGGGGGCTCGGTGGATGGGATGTGCCTCATCGTACTACGCGGACGCATGTCGAGGCACCCTGCCCCATGAGCGGAATTCATGGCCGCCGTGCGTTGCCGGCCATGCTGCGGGTCTGCCTTCCCGCATCGAATCTGATCGGAGCGTGAGGCATGAAGAAGGTCATGGAAGCGTTGGGCCTGGAGGATCGCAACCTGGGTGGGTTTGCCGGGGAATGGAGGGCCGGGGGCCGGGAACAGCAGGTGCATTCCCCCATCAATGGGACCTACCTGGGGACGGTAAGGCAGGTCACCCCTGGGGATTTCGAGGAGATCCTCACCCGCTGCCACGGGGCCTTCCACGCCTGGCGCCAGGTGCCGGCCCCCAAGCGGGGCGAGGTGGTGAAGGCCCTGGGGGACGAGCTGCGCCGCCACAAGGGCGCCCTGGCGGAACTGGTCACCCTCGAGATGGGGAAGACGCTCCGGGAAGCCCACGGGGAAGTCCAGGAGATGATCGATATCTGCGACTTTGCCACCGGCCTTTCCCGCCAGCTCTATGGGCTCACCCTGCCCAGCGAGCGCACCCTCCATCGCCTCCAGGAGCAGTGGCCCCCCCTGGGCATGGTGGGCGTGATCACGGCCTTCAGCTTCCCCGTGGCAGTGTGGGCCTGGCACGGAGCCCTGGCGCTGGCGGGCGGGGACCGGGTGCGGGGCCCCGCGGATGCAGTTGGCCGCCACGGCGCCGGTGGGGGCGTCGCAGGGGTCACGGTCCAGATCGAACAGGCCTGCCCCTTGTGAGGCGAACAGTTCGATCACGTTGGGGGCTCGCACAGCGCGCGAATAGCTGGCGCGGAAGCGAATGTCCTCGATCGGGGCATAGTCAGCGCCGACCTTGTAGGTGTCGGTGCCGATGTTCTCGTACTCAGAGCGACG
>CAZPUI010000990.1:0-1958 GCA_964589695.1 uncultured Solibacteraceae bacterium
CGAAAGTGTCTGGCGGCATCGTCGCCTACGTGGCCGTTTCCGTGCACGAGGTGTGCGGCTATCCCAGAGTGCTGAAGCCCGGGATGGTCTTCGCCGTGGACCCCCGGGTGCTCTATGCGGACGAGGAACTGGGGGTGCGGCTGGAGGACACGGTCCTCATCACCGAAACGGGCTGCGAGGTGCTCACCAAGGGCGTGCCCCGCACCGTGACGGAGATCGAGGCCCTCATGAAGACGGAGGGGATGCTGCAGGTGCTGGACGGGGCACGCAGGGCCCACCAGGCCTCCGCACTCAGGGCCCCCGGGGAACCCGGAAGGTCGTGGCCCTGAGCACCCCCGGACCCGGTGCCAGGCGGACCCGGTACTCCCGCACCACGGCCTTGGGCGCGCCGAAGCCCAGGGTCACCCGCACCCGCAGTTCCAAGGGAAGGTGCTCGTCCAGGACCCGCTGATCCGGACGCAGCTCCACGCGGTAGGTGCCGGGGGTGGGGCGGCGGGCCAGGAAGAGCACCGGTCCCAGGGGGCAGGACCCGTCGAAGCCCAGTCCCCGGGTGCCCAGGGGCAGGTTCTCCCATACCCGCTCACCCCGGGGGTCCACGAGGGAGACGAGGCCGGCGGGCAGCTCCCCATCAGGACGGGAGACTTCCACCCGCAGGCCCCAGACCCCCATGGGTATGCCGGGCCTTGGAAGCCTTGGGTGCCGGAGCTGCAGGTCCAGGCGTTCTTCCAGGGCCAGGCCCTGGAGGGCCTCAAAGGTCTTCCGGTTTTTCGATCCGGCCATGACCACCTCCAGCAGGCGTGCGGCTTCGTCGGGATGACCCTGGCGCTCCGCCAACCGGGCCAGCCGAAAGGGATGGGCCAGGTCCTGGGGGTGGTCCTTCATGAGCTGCGAACCCACCTGGAAGGACAGGCCCGGGGCCCCCAGCTCCTCCAACAGGTCCTGGAGGCGCAGGAGGTGGGCGGTCTCCGCGCCTTCAACCTCCGCCAGCGCTGTGGCGACCCCCAGGGCCAGATCCCGGTGACCGGCCGCGGCGAGGCTGCGGGCACAGTCCGTGAAAAAGGCGGGGCTGGGGCAGTGGGTCGAAGCGTAGGCGCGGTAGAGCCCAGGGCGCTCGGATGGTCGGGCCGTGGCCAGGGCCTTGGCCTTGCGTCCCCCGGGGACCCAGTGGCGCAGCACGCGGTCGGGGGCGGACTCCTCCGCTTCGGGGGCCGGCCAGGTCTGGGACACCGGGGCCTCGGCCTCCGCGTGGGCGGCGGCCGGGGGATCCAGCCCCAGGGTGGGGTGGGTCGGAGGGACCGGGACACCGAAGTCCACGTCCCTGCTGGTGCTTGCGTACGCACTCCCTGCTACGCCCCCAGGAATTCGGTCCGGCACCCCATCGGACTGAAGCCACGGCCACGCCTGGTCCACCCGCTGACCGGGGCGGAAGTTCCGATCCTCTCCCCCGCCCACCTGACCCCCCGGGGCACCTGCGGGGGGATGGAGGCCGGGGCCCGGACACTCGGGCACGCCCAGGTGGGGTGGCCCGGGCGGGGCAGGGGGAGGTTCCTCCCCGGGCCCCCGGGGGTCCAGGAAGCCCCGATCCCGGACGGATTGAAGGCCCTTCGGGATGTCCAGGGTCCACCAGGCGTGCCGGGCCGTGCGCCAGGCCAACAGGGCCTCGAGGGTGTACGGGGAGGGGGTCAGGACCGCCTCCTCGGGCACCTCCGGGGTGGCCCGGGGTTTGGGCGAGGTCGGGGGGGAACCCGGGGGGCCGGGGCCCCATCCCGATTCCGAACCTCCGGGACTACGGGCTCAAGGAACATCCGTCCGAGGGCTACCCGGCACGGACCGAGAGCAACGTCGGAATGGCCGACGCGCTGCTCTGGTTCGGCAACCCCTACTCGCCGGGCGGCAAACTCACGATCGGCCTGGCGGAGCCTCGGATCGACCACATGATCGTGATTACCGGCGTCTCG
>CAZPUI010000991.1:0-1954 GCA_964589695.1 uncultured Solibacteraceae bacterium
CGCCCCCTGGCGAAGGTTGGCCGGGTGGTCCTCTGCGGGCCGGGCACCATCGAAGTGGCGCACACCCTGGATGAAGCAATCGAATTGGAGGAGTTGGTGGCGGGCGCGGATATGTACGCCCGCCTGGCGAAGTGCGGTTCAGACGCCTGCGGCGTCTGAAGGGGGCGGCCGCCTGCGGCGGCCTTGAAGAAACGAAGGGGAGCTGCCTGCCCGCGGGGGCGGGGGGCCTTTGCACACGCACTTGGAGCCCCTGGGGGGCCTTTGGGAGATTTCGATGAATACGATTCCTGATTCCACGAATGGTCGCGGGGTGGTGATGAAGTTTGGGGGGTCCTCCCTGGATGGGGCGGACCGGATCCAGCAGGTGGTGGGACTGGCGGTGCGGCAGCTGGATCGCGCGCCCCTGGTGGTGCTGTCGGCCATGGGCAAGACGACGGATGCCCTCTTCGCCATGGCCCGGGCGGCCTCGGAGGGGGACCTGGAGGGGGCCATGGTGCGCCACTGGGAGCTCCACGCCCGGCACCAGAAGGTGGCGGACGAGCTCTTCCAGGGCCAGACCCCGGACACCCTGCTGCGCACCTACCACGATATCTTCGGCCAGCTGGAGACCCTGCTCCGGGGCGTGGCCCTGCTGAAGGAGCTGAGCCCCCGTTCCATGGATGCCATCGCCTCCATCGGCGAGCGCCTCTCCACCCACCTGGTGGCGGCCTACATGGTGCACCGCCAGCTCGAGGCCACCTGGTTCGATGTGCGGGAGGTGCTGCGCACGGACGAGACCTTCGGGGAGGCCCAGCCGGACGCCGGGGCCCTGCGCGGGCTCGTCCAGGAGCGCCTGGCCCCCCGGCTGGCCCCGGGTCGGATCCTGGTGACCCAGGGCTATGTGGGTTCCACCGCCCAGGGCCTCACCACCACCCTGGGGCGGGGCGGCAGTGATTATTCCGCCTCCCTCCTGGGGGCCGCCGTGGGGGTGGCGGAGGTCCAGATCTGGACGGATGTCGAAGGCGTGCTCACCTGCGATCCCCGGGTGGTGCCCCAGGCCCTGCCCATCCCCGAGCTGGGCTTCTCCGAGGCGGCGGAACTGGCGGCCTTCGGGGCCAAGGTGCTCCACCCCGCCACCATCCAGCCCGCGGTGGAGGCGGGCATCCCCGTCACCGTCCGCTCCACCCAGGCCCCCGAAGGCTCCTTCACCACCATCACGGACCATGTGCGCACGGGCCGGGCCGTCACAGCCCTGGCCAGCCGCGGCCCCGTGACGGTCCTTACCGTCACCAGCTCCCGCATGCTGGCCCAGGCGGGTTTCCTGGCGCGTCTTTTCGATGTCTTCCGCCGGGCCCGCACCAGCGTGGACCTCATCGCCACGGCGGAAGTCAGCGTCTCCCTCACCGTGGATCCCGGTGCCCCCGTGGAGGCCCTGGTGGCGGAACTGGGGGATTTCGCCTCCGTGGAAGTGACTCCGGACCGGGCCATTGTGGCCATCGTGGGCGAGCGCCTGCGCATGACTCCCGGTGTCTGCGCCCGGGTCTTCAATGCCATTCCCGATGTGAACATCGACATGATCAGCATGGGGGCCACGGAAACGAACCTGAGCCTGGTGGTGGCGGCGGAAGTCGCTGCTGACGTCCAGCGCCGGCTCCACCGCGCCCTCATCGAGGAGGCCCTGTGAGACTCGGCATCTTCGGCAATGGGCGCCTGGGCACGGCCATCCTGGAGGCCGCCCGCCAGGCCCCGGATATGGAGGTGGTGTGGCAGACGGGCCTCGAAGGCGCCCCTGCCCTCCCCGTGGACGTGGCCATCGACGCCACCGTGGCGGAGGCCGTGCCTTCCCGGGTGGCCTGGGCCCTGGCGCAGGGCACGCCCCTGGTCATCGGCACCACCGGTTGGTCCATGCCCGACCTGGCCACCCGCGTCACCGGGCACATCGGCGTCCTGGTGAGCCCCAACTTCAGCCTCACCG